>CBDUFM010000163.1:0-6371 GCA_965366325.1 uncultured bacterium | reverse complement strand
GCCACCAAAGCACGACCAAGGCCTAAGCGCGCATTCATCACACTTCGCTTTTCATCCAAATTTTTCAATAAATCCGTGTCAGTAAATTGAATGCTGGGCAATTGCCTTGCTAATGCTACACGAATATTTTTAACATGTTTAGAAATATCCTTTACTTTTTCAATCTGATCAGTCCCGGTCAGAGCAGTCAGTACATTGTCCCTTTGTGCCGGCAACGCTGCCGCATATTCTTTAGCAATTTTCTTTGCATCACGCACAGAAATAGACTCGGACCCAAGTGCATCGGAATAACAGAGCACAAGCAATACACATAATCCAGCAGATAATACATGAGTTCGCATTGGAACTCTCCTTCATATGATTAAAATTGAACACAGAATCCCTGATAGCTATACATCGCATAGCCATGTGCGCTAACATTTTTCAATGGATTTTATTTTATCGCTTCGCTGTAGTCTTCATTGGGCCAATGTAATTATTAGCAATCACGATACTATCGATGTAACTATGCTGGTCCTTAGTGGTACCGCCATGAAAGTACGGACCGATCCACCAACGCTTCCACTTTTCTTGCGTAGATTGCTTGTCTCGCATCATGACCTTGTCCACGTGGTAGTACAAGACACCATCAATCCATCCTTTAATAACGCCATCTTCCTGACCGGGGGTATTCATGGTCGCCATATATTCAACACAGTACCATTTGCCAACCTGACTTTTGGGTGAGCGTGATTTATCTACCGTCGCTAGCCACCACTCTTTCCCGCGCAAGGCATGGCCATCCGCCTTCTTAGAAAGATGTGATTGCTTTACCGCAGGAGTAAATAAATGGTTTTTCTTTTGGAATAACATAAGCCCAAATAATCCACGCTTCCATGGATCAAAATGGGTGCAACTCTCCATCATAAGCACACTCATATCATCATTTTTATAGGCCTGCTTCCCCAAACCTGGATTAGCACTTACTAAACGCGTATCATGTCCGTTGCCATCACCCTCACCACCCCAATTCCATCCATCTGCCCATTTACGATAATAACGCACATAAATAGTCTCATGACCCTGTTTAAAGTGCGGAGCGCGACACCACGGCCCTGTTTTCCCTTTGGGATAAACTAATTTCAATGATTTATCTCCAGTGGCCTTATCCTCGTCAGAGACCAGCAATGTGTTAGTCCAACCAGCCAAATCATACCACCCGCGTTGCTTTAATTTGTCATCTTCAAAATCTTCATGAAAAATGACCGCTGGGTCACTCGCAATATCTTCATCCATGAGATATTTTTGCGCCAGACCAGTCTCTGGATCCGCTGCGTGCATAAAAACGGCGCTAAACCCAAAAAGCATGCACACAGTAAAGCTCATTCTCAACATAACTAACCTCCACTCTTTATACCAAATATTCTAAATTTATGACAATAATTATCTCACGAAAAACAATGAATATCTATCTCAGTCTTCCGCTCCTGAAGACGTAGACAACGTAAACAGCATGGTGGACTTTGCGTGTTGCTTCTGTGCTGCATATCGTATCTCCAATCCATAATCCGTTTTCACAAGCACTGGTTCACCCGCATCAGTATGTACAAAGAGAGTCAGGCCAGGAAATTCCCATCGATCCCGAGTAATACATGCCGTCTCTATGCCAGGAGCATAAACATGAAAAACAGCATCCAGCTTCGGCTCGTCTGACACATCTTCCTCTGTATGTATAGTAAGCACCCCCTGACGTGCACGTGCATTGATTCGAGCAGAATGACGCCTGACACGCCTGTCTCCCTGCATCAGAGCGAGATACAAACAATTCACCGTAGCATCGTTCGCTTTCCAATGTGCCGTAGCAGCATGCAACTGTGGTGCTACAAAGTTTTTCCCACATATACCACCTAACATGCACGCTTCGCTCTGCCAACTACTCACGATTATTGGATCAAGAGAAATTTTACGCTCGACAACTCTTTCCCCCTGAAAGTGAATGAGATGCGACTTCACATCCTGCGGCACCCGCGATCCTAAAATTGCTATAATTGGCCCTGAGGTAAAACTATGAGCATTGTCCCCTGTCGCTAAATCGGGAAGTGGCACTGATTCTTTTCCAAGTACCGTCCATAACCACAAAGTGAGCGCAGCCAAATAGCGCTGCATATCCATGCCATAAGCCCGTACATAAGGACCAGACATATTCTTAAGACCCGCATGATAAAAATCGCCTATCTGCTTCCATAGGCCTTTTTCCATAATTTCTCCGTATTCACGGAGGCGAGCAGACGGAGCATAGGATCGCCAATACGCCAATGCGATAAGATCAACACTGTAATACGTTGGAGAATTATATTCCTCAAACGTCTCTGTCTCTTGATAGATCTTAAATAGAGCACTGCCTAATTTTTCACCGTAATCTGACCATGATGCCTCATTAAAATAATTCCCCGCATAATTGCATAGGTATGCACTCAGCAACGCGATATTCGTATATGACGGATCCACCTCGCGCGCAACTGAAGTCTCAACCACTATACGTAGTGTGTCCTCAATACGAGCAACAAGATCCGGGGGCAGCTCATCAGAGAAGGTATCCAAAATTAAAAAGAGAGTCGTGCCAATAAACTCTCGCCAATTAGGGTCATAATCCGACCACACTTGTGGGTTTTCTGGTTGCTGCATTTCCTCTGGCATGCGCGCAAAGGTTCCGTGACTAGCCAACCCAGGCGCTATGATCTGATGAGCAAGAACACTTTCTAATGCTAATACTGCCCGCCCTGAATCATCGTGCTGATTTCGAAGCAACAGACCCAGCGCATACCGAGCAGTTCCCCTTATATCATAGCGCGTGCTCTGTATCGCCTTTTCTTGCGGAAGCGTTATGTTGGAACGCAGCATATTACAGCTAGCATCCCAATGCGTATCCATCCATTGCACAGAAGACAAAGCAAGATCTTGATGATGTTGATCCAGCGCCCCCCTAGGAAGTGTAGCTAGAGTATCATGCTTGTTTTTCAACATATGGATCCTATCGGTCTATCGACCTCACTATGGAATAGGCATATTTGACTATTACATCCATCACAACTTTATTTATTCTTCAATAATAAACCGGAACCCAACATCATCATACGCACTATCTGGATCGCGTGCAGTACGTGCTGCACTGCGACACTTATCCGCACCTGTTCTCCACGATCCACCACGTGTGATTTGATAGGGGCCCGTCTGGTGGTCCTTCGAATTACTCAACCCATCCCAAGTCGTATCAACCCACTCTTCTACATTACCATGCACGTCATAGAGACCCCATGGATTTCGACCCGCACTAGCATCTACATCAAGTGTCGGCGGGACTGCTTCAATAAATTCAATTTCGTCATACATGCGACTATGCGGTACCCCTTCATTAAAACCGGCAAACTTCTTGACACCAGCGACAGATCCTGTGTAAAAACCAGCGTCATAATCCCCCTGCTTATCAAAGCCCAGTTCGATCTCTTCCTTCAACGTTTGCACGTATTCATCTGTATTCATATCTGGATCTCCCAGCGCGTTTAAATTCGTCGCACGAGCCATTTTCTCAAGGTCAGGCCCATAATCATAGCCAACAGCTGGGAACGTTGAATGCATTTCTGAACCTGATTTCCACACTGGCGTAGGATGATAGCGACTTCGTATTGGATACACACGACCGTTGAAATCTTTCAAATACGCACCGGCACTGTCCTCATTTCCACTCGCATCATAGCGGGTTAGCACATGCACCATTTCCCGATATTCTAATTGACGCCCGTCATGATAGTCACCGACCAGACCTGAGCTCTGTAATTTATCCGGTGGTGAAGCCTTATGATTATAGCGTGTATTGATCATGCTATTTGCGCTATTCAATGAAGTCGCCACAATAAAGTCACTCGGATCAATCGCGTCACCAACGTCCAGATACCTAAAATATGTAGTCGCCACCGTGATATCAGCATAAGGACGTGGCTCATAAACAGAATCGACTAATTCATAGGTCATTAAAATCGGCGAATAAGCGCCATAGTAGTCAGCGCGGTAACGATGCTGAAAGCGCGAGTCAAAAACATTCACTGGAGACAAACTTAGCGTTCCACCATTAAAGGTTAATTTACCTCCAATCGTAATCTTCATATTCCACCGATTGAATGAGGCGCGGCCATCTAAGTCAACTGAAGAGATCTTGCCAACATCCCAAGGCGGGTTCACTGTTGGGTTGGAAGTGTCACCCCAAGGATTATTCTTAATATTAGCCCGCATATCATCGCGACTGTAGGCATAAAGCATCTCACTATCGACAATTGCCCCTGATAGACTCATATCTCCCGACGACTGCAGCAAGCGCCCAGACCAAAATGCCGTGGCCGTACCAGCACGACATACGTACTCCCACTCCTCTTCCTGTGGTAAGCGCACCGTGGCACCACACTGAGCCTGTAAATGAGTCGTGAAATCTTTTACACTCGCTAAGGTTTGACTTTCAATTGCGCGAACTCTTTTTTCTCCCTCAAGAAAAGCCACGGTCTCAATTTTACACTTCTCTGCTGTTGTGGCGTCTAGATCAAGCGCTGCCAATACCACTGGGACGCCTGCCACCTGATGCACACTCTCCCAGGTTTCCTGCGAGCACTCTTTCGCTGCTATCCAAAAAGCGGCGCCACCATTAATACGAGCGGCCGTCACTGCATGACGAGGAATCTCTGTTGCTAGCGCACCTTGTTCATTTTCAGGCGCACCCATTTCAAATACACCACTGGTCAGCGGTCCATTACCATAATCCGCCGTTTGTATCTCTATATAGCGCATCTCAATGGTCGACAACACATCACCCGCTGCATTTTTTATCTCTAAGTTAGCCCAAGCACCCCATCGGTCAGTGCCATAATCAAAGCCGCTGTGATCATCTTGATCAACACCTTTATCCTTACTTGCAGGCGTACCCTGATCCTCGCCAACCCATAATGGCCATGTCGCAGGCTCTGCCGCGTACAATGAGTGTGCACAAGCAATCAAAAATATAATCAACGAGAGCATATAGTTCATAAACGCATTCCCGATAGCCGTAGCTATTTCATTGAAAAATCAGCCTGGTGTAAAACATGGCTGTCACTAAAATCATCATCATTATTAGGATCTACGTGATAGACAAACAAACGGTTTGCATGAGCGACACGATTTCCATCAGTAATATTGTAGACCTCGCCTCTTATACAGGCCTGCAATAGTTTACTCTTACCAATAAAGAAGCGGCCTGTTTTTGCATGCGGTTTGATCGGATAACTATCATTTCCAGTTAGCCACAAGCTATTATATTGATTAAACAATGTAATTTCAGGACCTGTCAGCGCCAACCATTGTGAACCATCCTTGCGCTTAATACTCCCGTCTTGATATAATCTATACCATGCAGGGTTCTTCATATACGCATAGTCAACATTTACATAGGGGCCAAGGCCATCCCACCAAAAAGACCAGACGCGCTCCTTGGTTTCCGGATCATACCAACCACTAACCGTACTTTCTGCATAACCATCATTATTGAAATCCACCGCAATATTTTCACTTATTGCATCAGCCGAAGCGCTAGGCCTTCTTGGGTCTGCTGCCGTAAATGCTGGGTTTGCCTTACCAAAGAGGCTGATCATCACATCATTAAGTGCATATTCCATAGCCCGCGTATTCGCAGTAGCCGGTAATTGCGCCTGGCGCTCGCAAAACCCTAAGCTACCAAGGCCAACATTATTAACACCGCCAGCAAGCAAGCCCATTTTATACCTATCATTTTTATTCGCTGGATCAGCACTACGATCATAAAAATTTTTAGACTTCGCAGGCGTATAGCTTGTATCAATATACCCTTCACCCAATATACGATAACATTCACGCAGCACTAATTGCAACATTATTTTCGGGTCAGACTCGTCCCTATCTATGTAGCTATTATTAACTCCATTTTTAAACATAAACACACGTGGGCTTGTAGCTGGATAGCTATACTCAGCGCCAAGAGTCAGCTCCTTATCTTCAATCCACGCCCTGCGCACATTTCGAATCGCTAAATTCAACGCCATCGCGATATCAAAGAAATAACTATTTTCGTAGCCTGGAGATGCCTGAATACCCTGTTGACCTGCAATACCTGATGTAAACACCGCTTCTCCGCCGCGATAAAATGCCGGAAAGCCGTTAAACGACTGTTTATTCTCCAAAACCACCCTATTCCCTGCAGCATTAACATCACCCTCGCCAACCAAGGGAACATCACGACCAGCATCGAGACCCAAGGTAAAAGCTTCGGGATAATCAACACCAAATAAATCCGCCTGTGCCGCTCGATCACCCATTCCACTAATAGGGTTTTTATT
>CBDUFM010000162.1:0-6378 GCA_965366325.1 uncultured bacterium | reverse complement strand
TGTAGATGTTTATTGAAGACCCGCAGTGTACTTGGCGTGATGAACGTTTGCATAGTGAATTGTTTGACGATTTTTATTTTTCGCCTGACGACGGTTTGGCGGAATCACGCTATGTCTTCGTTGAGCAGGCTGGGCTCATAGAGCGAATGCGCTCGCAGGAACATGTTTGCATTGCCGAGACTGGTTTCGGAACCGGATTAAATTTTCTCGCGAGTTGGGATGCATGGGAACAGGAGGCGTCGCCAACAGCGAGCTTGGAATTTGTCAGTATTCAAAAATATCCCTTGCCAGCAGCAGACATTCGGAAGGCCTTAGCGCGTTGGCCCGCATTAGCTGAGAAATTGAACGCCCTGCTGCAGATCTACCCAATCCGCCGTGCTGGTATCTATCGTTTGCAGTTTGCCGAGGGGCGTATTCAATTGACGCTGTGTTTTGGTGATGTGGAAACCTGTTTACAGCAATTACTGTTGCGTGCGGATATTTGGTATTTAGATGGATTTTCTCCGCAGCAAAATAAAGGCATGTGGTCAGACACGGTGTTTAAGTTAATTGCGGCTTCGTCGACTGAAAACGCGCGTTTAAGTACGTTTACGGCTGCCGGTTTTGTGCGCCGTGGCTTGGCGGCTCAGGGCTTTGCGGTTGAAAAAGTTGTCGGCTTTGGAAAAAAGCGTGAGATGATTCGCGCGCAATTTACAGGCCCCGCAGCGGTCAACACACTGGAGCCATGGTTCCAAGTGCCGCCAAGTGAAGGCGTGTCGCAGTTAGCGCGACCACAGCGCGTGGCAATTATTGGCGGCGGTTTAGCGGGCTGTAGTGCGGCCTATCTCTGTGCTCAGGCTGGCATGCAAGTGGATCTCTATGAGCAGGCAGAGATAGCGGGTGCGGCATCCGGTAATCCGATTGGACTTTGCGCGCCAAATTTAAGCGCTGATGAAAGTCCCTTTGCTCATTATTATTTTTCAGCATGGCAATTCGCACGGCAGCATTTTCAAGCCTTACAGCAAAAATCCGAGCGGCTATTTTATGAAGAGCTGGGCACGCGGCATTGTTTGTATAATGATTATGAGCTACAGCGGGCGCAGCGCTTAATCACGCAGTGTTGTGCTGTGGATGCATGGGCTGGCATAATTGAGGGTGCTAGCTGCCCGTATTTAGAAATTCCAGCAGTGGCTCACGTGGCGCCGCGTATTTTGTGCGAGGCCTATGTGCAACAGGAGCACATTACGAGGCATAGGCAATCTATTGCATCATTTTTTTATGCGGATGGTGAATGGCAACTCAGTACGACTGATGCTGATCTCTGTGGCCAAGCCGATATGCTTATCATTGCTAATGCACAGGCTGGGCGTGCCTATGAACAGTGTGGGCATATTGATGTGCAATCGGTTCGTGGGCAGTTGGCATTTTTAGAAAGGCCCTTAGCGGATCAGCGCACGGCATTACAGGGTGAGGCGTATCTGACGACTGCCTGGAATGGACATCAGATAGTTGGTGCCACATTTCAGCGTCAAGACGACGAGCCACATTTGCGACAGGCAGATCAGGATGCGCTGTGGCAGCAATGTCGCGAGAGCATGCATCTCGCATTAGCCCCACAAACCGTACAGGGGCGGGTGTCCTTTCGTAGCTGCGGCCCTGACCGGATGCCCGTGCTTGGGGCCTTGGTTCATAGTGAGGAATTTTTGCAGACATTTAGCGATCTGCGCTATGGAAAACCACATCATCATTATCAGCCGATTACGTATTTACCGCAGGCATATGTGAGCCTTGGCCACGGTTCGCGCGGCATTGTTGGCAGTTTATTTGCAGCGCAGTGTATACTTGATCAGATGCGTGGTCGGACCCTGCCTTGTAGTCAAGACGTATGGAAGGCAGTTGCGTCGCAGCGTTTTTTGGTGCGTCATTTGAAGCGCTTAAAGCCTTAAGCGCACTGCGATAACTGCCACAGCAACTATCACAGCAACTAGGTCCGCAACTAGGTCAGCAGCTACGTCACCACTCATGCAGGGACCGAGTGGTGACGCTGCTTGTTGGTCTAGCTAAAAGTGAAATTTATAACCAAGCACAGTTGTTAAGGTGACTTCCATCTGGGGCCCATCCAGATCCTGTAGTATGGGGAATAATAATTCTAGGCCGATGTGATGATTATTATTGATGCTGCTGTTGATGCCGAGACCGAGGTCTACGCGGCTGCCACCGCGTAGGTCGGGATCGGCATTCGGATTCATCATTGGCGAAATTGTTAGCTCGCTGTCTGTGCCATCAATATTACCCCATTGTTCGAGTTTTAATCGAGCGACAATGCTTGCTTCGGGTATTTTATTATAAGCGATCCATGAATGTACATGCAGCCTGTTGCCCAGTGTGTAGTCATTAGCATTTTCACCGAGGCGCAGCGTTGCTGCAGCTTGCGCACCCCAAGAGAGATGCTGATGCAGACCCAGGTAGGTAATGCCGGGGGTGATGTCAAATGTGCCGGAGCCAAGTTGCATAGGATAAGGGAGGTGCATGTCATCGCCCATGGGCGTATCGTCTTCTTCGTCAATCGATCCGGTCGGAAGTGATAGGCGTAGATTGGCATGGAGCTGATGCTTATCATTTGATTGTAATAAATAAATTGCGCCAATCGAAGCATCGCCGATGCCACTGCTTTCCATGGAAAAAGTGATTGGTGTGCCCATGCGGCGTTCCATATCCATGTCGTTGGAAATGTAGGGCAGCATGGCCATGAAGGTCAGCTTGTCGTTGAGCGCATACATCAAGCCGAACATGTGCATGTCCATGCTCATTTCCGTTGGCACCATCATATATTGATAATCGCCAGTCATGTTGAGCAGGTCGCTGGTGCTCACGCTATCTGTGCCATCGAGCATGCCGTCCATCTGCATGCGCATGTAGCGATAGGAGAACATCCACTCGCCTTGCGCGTGAACGTGGTCGCCCATAACGCCAATCGGTGCGTCGCTATGCAGGCCGAGACCATGATTGTGATTGTGGTGTTGATTTTGCGCCGCGTGATGATGGTGGCTGTGATCTTCAGCGTGGCCAATGTTGAGTGCTGTGCCAAGTGCACATGCACTTAGACTGCAGTAGAGATTACATAAACGCATGTAGGTCCTATACGTAAAAGACGAGTTTATTCATAATTATAAATAAAATTATGCTAAACCGTGTAGTGAGTAAGAAATGTTTATTCTTACAAACGTATAGGTGGCGGTATTTCTATGGGTGCATCGAAACAGCCCAAAGCCCAGCTGGATGGCTGCCAATCTAGACTGGCGCTGCCGCTGTTGGCGTTGTGGTCGGGGCGGTCCTGTAGGCAGGCGATAAATTCTATACGGCGCTCTTCATGTGTGGCTTCGCGCTCATCACGTTCTTCACTCTGCTGAATCTGTTTACACAGGGCACAGGGGTGTTCACCGTCAAATGTTTGTTGCAAGCCAGCGCTGAGGCCCTCGCTTGGGATCGCGGTGACGAGCATGTTGACCCAGGCGATGCCCTGTGTGGTAAATCGAGCGCCACAGCTCAGCACCACGCACATAGCGCAGACCAGACAGAAACGTAATGGGTTCTTCACGGCGCAGATGCTGAGTCGGCAAGCGCAGAGTGCAAGTGCCTTAGTGCCGGCTCCTGTATCTATGCAGCTCCAACATGCACAGGTATGAGAAGGAGCTGGATAGTCGCGCGCAGTTGCTGCGTGATGCGCTGAGCAACGGCGCCTTAAGGCCCTTACTTGGCAAGCGGGTGATCGTAGGGCTCGTCCTGATAATGCGCTTGTAGTGAGAACAATTTTTTCTTTAAGTTTACAACGACGTCTTCGTAATCGACATCATCGTAAACGTTGATCATTTCCTGAGGATCTTTTTTCAGGTCAAATAATTCCCATTCTGGATCCTCGGGACTATAATCATTGCCTTGATTGGTGGCCCAATCATCACCTTGGGTGTCGAGGACATCGGCGTAGTAACAAATTATTTTATAGTCATGCGTGCGCATGCCGAAGTGGGCCCAGACATTATGCGCGCCGTCTTTATGCATCCAATAACGGTAGTACATGGAATTGCGCCAGTTGTTAGGACGATTGCCTTCTAGGCAGGCGCGTGCGCTTTCGCCTTGCCAGGCGTCTGGGATGTCGAGTCCAGCGTAATCCATCCACATCGGTGCAAAATCAATATTAAGAATGATATCGTTGTTGACGGTGCCGGGTTTAATTGCGCGCGGGTAACTCATGAGGAATGGCATGCGTAGGCTTTCCTCGTACATAAAACGCTTATCAAACCAGTTATGGTCACCAAGGAAAAAGCCTTGGTCTGAAGTATAGATCACAATGGTGTCGTCAAAAATCCCTTCGGCTTCAAGGTAGTCGATTAATGCACCGACTGAATCATCAACAGATGCGACGCAGCGTAAATAATCTTTAATATAGCGTTGGTAGCGCCAGTGATGTTCTTCCTCTTTGCTGAGACCCTCGGGTACAGGTCCTTTTAAATCACGTTCGTTTAAATCCCACATAGTCATTTTAGCTTCGCGTGCAGCTTGGGCATGTTGGCTGTGATCATCATGAAATGTTTCAGGAACAGGAATATCTACATCAGCGTATAAATCTTTGTATTTAGGATCTGGCTCCCATGGGCGATGCGGTGCTTTGTGATGGCACATTAAAAAGAAGGGTTTTTCTTCATCACGTTGTTTAAGCCAGTCTACGCTCATGTCGGTAATAATGTCGGTGCAATAACCTTCGACATTTATTTTACCATCGGGTGTATAAAAATCAGGATTGTGGTAAGCGCCTTGTCCAGGCAGTACGCACCAGTGATCAAATCCAGTTGGGTCAGCTTCGGCACCATGGCCTAAATGCCATTTACCGATTAAGGCGGTTTGGTAACCAGCAGATTGGAGTCGTTTGGAGACGGTGTCTTGGGCCCCGTCAAAGCGATCCTGTAAACAGCGTACGCCGTTTATGTGATTATAGGTGCCGCTTAATATCGCCGCACGTGAAGGCGCACAGATAGAATTGGTGCAGTATACATTGTCAGCCCGAACGCCAGCTGCAGCAATGCGGTCCATATGCGGGGTTTGATTGATGCGGCCATTATTGTAGCAAGAGATAGCGTGTGCTGCATGGTCATCAGACATGATAAAGAGGATGTTCGGTTGTTTGTTGTTTTTGTGTTGTGCGTCGGTCATATGTTCTCCCATAGGCCGGTAGTCTAACAGGGGGTGCCTAAAATGTAGATGGAAAATTACACTTATTATGTTATTTTGTAACCATGCAGTTGCGCCATGTTCGTAAGGTGCCTTTAAATGAAGAGCAGGCAGACCCCATGCAACTGGCTGATGCGCTGCGTGCGGCGATCGCAGCAGTGCCAGTGCAGCGTATCTATCCCGTACTTGGTTGGCAGAAGAGTCGGCCCTTATCTAGTGGCATTGGCATTCTGCGTATAACCATGGTTCTCGATGGGGTCCGTCATATTCAGATGCCATCGACGAGTGGTGTACGCACACGCGGATTGCAAGCTGGTGAGATGATTATTGTCGCTCCGAGCGGCTGGTCTAAGCCGATGCAGCGCCGCGGACATCGTGTGATTAATATTGAATGCTTCCCTGATTTTACGCGTTTTGTGTTATTGGCGCATAAAGGAGCGGCGGAGAAAAAAGGCGACGGTGTTTTTCACAGTGCTGCGCCCGTATCCGCAGAAGTACGGGCCTTGCAGCAGGCGTTGACCTTGATGTTAGAAACAAATGACGAGCAGCGAATTTTCCCATTAGCCCTGTGTTTTTTGCAGGAAATCATCAGAGAGTGTAAGCCATGGGAAAAGAGCCCAAGTGGACTATCTGACTGGCAGCGAGCTGTGTTTGTCATGCACCAGCGTAACGATATCGAATTGCGTCGTGACGTGGTTGCCGATCTGATTGGGGTGCACGAAAATCACCTGTCACGCCTGTGTAAAAAATTTACCGGTGCTAGCTTTGCCAGCTTCGTCACCGAACTACGTATGGAGCGTGCCTGCACCTATTTACGTCATCGTAATCTGTCGATAGCAGAAGTCTCGCTCTTGGCGGGTTACCACGACGAAACGCACTTTCGAAAACGCTTTAAGCAAGTTTATCAGAAGACCCCCAGTGTATGGCGTAAAGAAGCAGGGCAAATGTTGTAAGTAAATTATACGTATGTACTTATGTAATGTAGCCAGAACATCCGCCGATTTTGCAGGTCTCGGCAAGGGCGATCGGTCAAATCCACGTCCAGCCCAGTCCCTACAAGTACTTGCCTCTCAGATACGCTTATTATAGTCCGCCGTCCCAAGTCAGAAACATGGCTAGGGACCGAAGTCGGGGCGTAGCTCAGCCTGGTTAGAGCGCCTGCTTTGGGAGCAG
>CBDUFM010000161.1:0-6401 GCA_965366325.1 uncultured bacterium | reverse complement strand
GTTAACGGACCGACATAGGGTTCCTTGCGATACACGTCCAATGCTGCGCCGCCGAGGTGACCATCTTTGAGCGCAGCGTAAAGCGCATCTTCATCGAGCACTTCACCACGGCAGGTATTGAGTAAATACGCGCCGTGGCGCATTTTCATGATCCGTTCGCGATTTAATATATCAGTCGTTTGTTCGGTGCGTGGTAGGTGCACCGTGACGGCATGAGAATCGGCGAGTAATTTATCTAAGGATACGTAGCTCACGTCGTGACGTTTAGCCCATTCGGTATCGCGCACGATGTCGTGTGCTAGCACATGCATGCCAAAGGCGTGGCGGGCAATGCTGGCCACTTGTTTACCGATGCGCCCACAGCCAAGAATGCCAAGCGTTTTACCCTGTAACAGCATCCCAGTATGGCGTGTCCATTCACCACGGCGCATTGCTTCGTGTGCTTCGACAAAGCGTCTGGCTAAACAAATTAATAAACCAAATACTTGCTCGACGACACTACGTGCCGGTGCGTCTGGGGTATAAGTGACCGCAATATTATTGTTCATGCAGAATTCAATATCAAGACCATCGAGTCCAACTCCAACCCGTGCGATATGTTTTAAGCGTGGTAGGCCTTGGGCTAATACTTCAGCAGGTAATGGTTCGGTGCCAGCAATCAGCACATCCACATCGCCGAGCAATGCTGCGGTTTCAGCGGGCGTATGTTTACGCTGGTGCGGTGAAAGGCGAACTTCAATACCATTTTTTGCCAGTAAATCAGTGGGCTGTGTCGTGCTAATCCCATACGGATAGCTGGTTACTTGAGCGATATAGGTCATAGAGGGCGAATCATTTATTAATTAATGGTGTTAATCGTTGATTGTTAATTCAGAGCGCGGGTAGCTGCCAAGTACTTTAATATTTGCAACATTGCTGGTAAATGCATCGAGTGCAGCAGCAACATGCGGTTCATCTTTATGGCCAAGTATGTCGATAAAGAAAAGGTATTCCCATGACTTGCGACGGTTGGGGCGACTTTCAATACGGCTCATGCTGATGCCGGAATCGTGAAACGGTAACAGTGCTTCGTATAAGGCGCCCGGTTCGTGGCGAATGGCAAACATTAAATTGGTTTTATCTTTACCGCTGACTGCAGCTGAGCGTTCTGGTTTTGCTAGTACGACAAAGCGTGTAATGTTATCTGGGTCATCTTGAATATCGCGGGATAATATATTGAGTCCGTAATTTCCTGAAGCTTCTTCGTTGCCAATGCAGGCACTTTCCGGTTCTTTGCTGGCACGTTCAGCGGCTTGGGTGGTGCTGCCGGTTTCGATTAATTGCACCTGGGGCATATTGTGGTGCAGCCATTCGCGGCATTGCCCGAAAACCGTGTGTTTTGAATAGACGCGTTTGATATTAAGTATTTCATCAATCGACATCAGGTGATGACGAACACGTAAGTGGACTTCATTGATGATATGTAATTTGGTATCTTGAAAGCAATCAATGGTGTCACTGATGCTGCCGTCGGTGCTGTTTTCTATGGGCACAATGCCGTAATCGGCGTGACCGCGTTGAACTTCATCAAAGACGTTGGCGATACTTTCATTGGCAACATAGCGCATGCTGTCGCCAAATTTGCAACGTGCAGCCTGATGCGTGAAAGAACCAGGGGTGCCAAAATGACAAACTGTAATCGGTTGCTCAAGTGCAATACAGCCTGACATAATTTCACGCCAAATAGCACGAACGGTATGGTCACTGAGGGGGCCGTCATTTAGGCCACAGATTTTATTAAAGACTTCTTGTTCGCGGTGTGGAACAAATATAGCTTGGCCGGATGCTACTTTGGCTGCGCCAATTGCTTGTGCGGAACGCGCACGCTCATTGAGGAGAGCAACAAGCTGACGATCGAGGCGATCAATGGCGTCGCGGTGTTCGCGTAAAGGGTCTTCGTTCACGATATGTATTCCGGAAAAAATTATAGGATGTAATTAATTGTGCGATTGAGCTTATTAAAACCCAAGACCAATGCTGGCACCATAGAGTGTGTCTTCTGTGTCGCCGGTGTCTGGATCATAAATTTTATAGGCAGCAACAGCCAAACGGTATCCCTGATTTGATAAAACAGCTTCAGCGCCATAATACCATTTGTCATTTGGAAATTCAACTTGATCAATGATGTCGCCCATATCTGACTGATCACCAAAGGGCTCTTCCCATTTATACATAATGACAGCTTTAACGGCAAGAAAGGAGTTTTGTTCCATGGCACCGAGGCCAACGCCGAATTTACCGCCGCCGAGGCCTAATTCCATTTCGGTCACTAAATTATTGGTGAGGGTGCCCGACGTGATCGAAAATATAAATGGATGTGACAAATTAATCGACATTAAATCCATATTTGATGTCGCTGGCGCTCGTGCCGCAGATAGCGGCGCAGAAACCAGGAACATACAGCTGAGCAGAAATAGTAAGGCAGCAATCCTGAGCATAACAATCTTCTACGGGTAAGTGATTTTTAGAATTTCAAAGCGCAATTCGCCAGCAGGTGCACTCACAGTAATTTCATCGCCGACCACATGGCTGAGCAGGGCTTGGCCCATCGGGCTGGAGGTCAAAATTTTATTTTCTAGGGCATCGTCTTCACCATCGCCAACTAAAGACCATTCCTCAATGCTGCCATCGTCTAAGTCTTTCAATTGCATGACGGCACCAAAAGCGACGGAGCTTTTGTCGATCATGTTATCGTTCACCACAACACAGCGAGCAAGTTTGCTTTTGAGTTCAGCGATGCTGCCTTGGAGAAAGCCCAGTTTTTCGCGCGCGGCGTGGTACTCAGAGTTCTCTTTGAGATCGCCTTTTTCACGAGCCTCAGCAATAGCTTCTTGAATCAGAGGAACCTGTGCTTCTTTTTCAGCTAGGTCCGCTTGCATCTTGTGCTTGCCTTCTTGTGTGACTGGTACTTGGCCCATTTATCATACTCCTACTTATGTATGCAGGGGCGTAGTATGGGATTGACTCGTATTTGCTCAAGCTCGGGAGGCACTATTCACGGGGGCTTGCGCTGTAGGTGGCGCGCTTTGTTTATTGCTGCTGCTGGCTTAAGGCTTGCAGTGATTGGAGGTCATCTGGGGAGAGGAATTCAAGAACCATAGTGCAGTTCAATTTGTCCTGATAACTACGCATCTTACTGATGCTAATGCCTTTACGATGCAGGATTTGTATTTTCTCTATAGCGATGTCGATGCCGACCCCTTGGAGGGCCCCGCATTCAATACGTCGCCAACTGCGCACATCCGCTAAGTGAAAGCGTATATTGGGGCGATCAGCAAAGCCATAGCTGCACCAGCCGTCCCTGTCGACGCTGCAGGTGGCCCCAGCCGCTACGCTGTGCCAGAGCATCCAGGCAAGAAACAGGCCGATACCTGCACCAGTGAGGTTCCAAGTGACTGTGTAGTCCATGAAGTGTGGGATGAGCAGGACCGAGGCGCAGAAAAAGAGGAAGCCGAAAAAGGCACAGACAGCAAGGAGGCTGCGTGAGGGGCGGCGCTGAACCTGCCATAGGGGAGGCTGGTGATCCGGCCGCTCTGACTCAGTCATCTTATGATTCGGAATCGGCCTTAGCTAATTCAATAAATTCTTCGCGTAGGTGGGTCATAATGTCGGCTTCTACGCAGCGTGCCGCTTGGCGCATGGCATTCATGACTGCAACGCGGTCACTACGACCGTGGCCAATAATGGTCACGCCGTTAACACCGAGTAATAAACAACCGCCGACTAAGCTCCAATGGGTGCGCTCACGGAGGCGCTTGAAGGCTTTTTTAGCCAGCAGCCCGCCGAGCAGGGTCAGGGGGCTGCCGTGGAGTTCTTCTTTGAGGATGCCGCTGACTAACTTGGCAACACCCTCAGTTGCTTTCAGAACCACGTTACCGGTAAAGCCGTCGCAGACGACGATGTCGACTTCACCATTAAAAATATCGTTGCCCTCAACATTACCCTTGAGGTTTAATTTTTCTTGGCGCAGGAGGACGAGTGTTTCTTGGGTTAATTCGTCGCCTTTGCCTTCTTCGCTGCCGATAGAGAGGACGCCCACGCTTGGTGATTGGTTGCCATCATATTGCTTGAGGAATATCGATGACATGACGGCGAACTGTGCAAGATGCTCTGGCTTACCAACGGCATTAGCGCCACAGTCACAGACCCAGGTCAGGCCAGTCGCACTTGGCAGAGGCGTCAAGATGCCAGCGCGTTTAACGCCAGGCACACGGCGCAAGTGAATCTGAGCGGCAGCAACACTGCAGCCAGTATTGCCACAGAGAACCATGGCGTCGGCTTCACCTGATTTAACTAATTGTGCACAGACATTCATGGAATCGTCCGGCTTATCTTTGAGAGCGGAGATTTTATCGGCCATGCCAATGACTTCGGAGGCATGGTGAATGCTGATGTTTGAAGGAGCAGCCTCGAGAGCTGCGACATGCTTTTTGAGCACGTCTTCCTGACCAACCAAGATGATATGATGATCTTGGTGGTCTAACGCGTAATCATAAGCGCCTTCTACTATAGCTTGTGGGGCGTCATCGCCCCCCATGGCATCAATCGCGATGCGCATGTAGCTTAGTCTTCGCTTTGTGTTTCTTCTGTGCTCACTTCTTCATCTTCGCGGAACAAGATCTGTTTTCCGCGATAGAAACCTGTTTTGAGGTCAACGTGATGTGAACGGTGAACGCTTTTTGTGGACTTGTCGACAGCGATGCCTGGTGCACTTAAAGCTAGATGGCTACGACGCTTATTGCGACGGCCCTGTGTTGTTTTGCGTTTTGGAACTGCCATAATGACCTCACTTATGCTTGCTTGTGCCCGCTCCTAAGCGGGGCGGAAGGCTAGAACGTAGCCCCCTTAAGTCAAGCTATAGCTGTTGCGGCCACCAGCAGCAGTCTGTTGGTTGCTGCATGCGCCCGCATTCTATCTCGCAGAGCCATAAAAGAGACACATAGGGCAGCAAGCAGCGAGGATGCCTTGTCAGCTGCTGGGGCATCGCAAACTCGGCCAGCCAAGGCCTGCTCAGACGGCAGCGGCTCAAGGAATCTCCTATGCATCTCTCTCTCGCTCAACGACGTCGACGTTATGAAAATGGCTATGTCGCCCTCTGTGGCATCTTTGCCGTTCTGATGGTCTTGACCAACATTATCGGAACTAAGTTATTTGCATTGTTCCCTGGTTTGCTAGAGACCGGCTTTGGCGCCTTATCTGATTATGGACCGGTTATTTTAACCACTGGTCTCATTACTTATCCGCTCACGTTTTTGTTTACTGATATCTGCTCAGAGATTTATGGGGCACGGCGTGCGAGCGTCATGGTGACCATCGGTTTCGTGGCCAGTATCATCATGTTGATAGTTGTGAATATTTCCGTGTCAGTGACACCAGCGGATCGCTATTGGGGTGATGCATCGGGTCAGCTACTCTTAGGTACTGAAGTGACTGCTGTTGATGACAAGCAGGTGCAGATTGAGCACCGTCAATTTCTGAGTGATCCATCGAAGAACACCGCGGTGCCAATAGCGGTCATGAGTGACGGTGTGTTAAGCTTTGCGAGCTATTACGCGATCAGCCAAAAAGGTGGAAATTTTGGTGAGTCCTATCGTAACTGTAGCCTCACGTTGCATAACGGAAAAGTCGATGTCGGTGATATTATTATTCCAGCAGTGCAGTTAATGGAGTTTCAAAACCTCGAGGACAACACGCGTATCCGCATTAGCGGTGGTTTTGCCTTACCAGTGCAGGGTGTCTTAAAAGACAGCGCTGGTTCAAGCTATGCGTATACACGTGAGGATAATGATGAGTGGATTCAAACAGCTCTGTTAAAACCCGATGCCAATATGGGCTCACGCCCAGCGGCGATTGTGAATAACATGACGCCAATTGACATGCAGACAGCAATGACGGCAACCTTTGCCAGTCCAAGCATATTATTAATGGCATCGATGCTGGCATATTTATTGGCGCAGTATCTTGATGTATTTATGTATCATTTTTGGAAACGCGTCACTGGCGGTAAGAAATTATGGCTGCGTAATAACGGCAGTACCTGGGTGAGCCAGTTTGTGGATACCATTACAGTGAACGGCATTTTTCTGCCGATTGCTTTTGGAATGAGTTTCTCGGCTACATGGAATGTCATCATTTGTGTGTACATTGTGAAGTTGATTATTGCGGCGCTCGATACGCCGTTGATTTACCTAGGGGTTTACCTCGAGAAGAAACGTTTGGGTTATAAATGGGAAGAAGATGTGCCTGACTTGATGTCCGACAAAGCAGAGGCGCTGATTTAAGCACTATGCATGATGATCGCTATTCACGGCAAACGCGTTTTGCGCCAATCGGTCAGGCTGGCCAAGAACAGATAGCGCAGT
>CBDUFM010000160.1:0-6435 GCA_965366325.1 uncultured bacterium | reverse complement strand
GTCTCAAGCCGACCAAACTACTCTTTTAGCCCAATTATTTGCGGCTGGATTGATTGATGGGCAGGTGCTCAGCAATCTTTTAAACGAGCCGGATAAGGAACCGCTGCAGCAAGATCCTATTGCGGTTTTACGTGCAGGTTTTTCTGATCATGCACAGATTGATAGCATCGTAGACGGGCTGCAGAAGCAACGCATTTATGCTGCCTTAGACTGGCATGCGGCGTTGAAACAAAATCCAGATGCAGAAAAACCAACGGCACTTGGTGATTTGCCAGCGCTTTCTGTGGCAGTTGATGAGATGCCGTGCATGGACCCCGCGCAAGAGCGTGCATTGTCTGATCTGCTCAGTGATTGGGTCTATGCACGCCAAGCGAATCTCGCAGATGCAGTGGTCACGCGTATAGACGCGGCCTGTCAAAAATTAATTGAACAAACGCCAGCATTTATGCAGGACCCGCGCTATTTGCGAGCCTGTCATGCACGTGTCACGAGTGCAATTAATGATAAACAATCTTCAGCTTTAGCGCGCCTCATCGGTGCACCCGCAATAACAGCGGCATCAAAAACAGCAGCGACATTAGATCGTTTGGCGAGCAGTGCCGATCGCATGGAACTGCATGATTTAAAGTTTTATGGACTAAGCGCAGATCAGGCGCAGCGTGTGCAATTAATTTGGCGCTGTCGTTTTGGTGATGCCGCAACTGATCCGCTGGATTGGAAAGCGTCGCTGCCAGCAAGTTATGGTTTATTTGCACAGTCCGCAGATGCGCTTCGACAGGCCTTGCTGACGCTGCTGGTATTTGTGCGCAAGCAAGATGCTGTGTCGCCTGAATTATTAGAACAAATGTTAGCAGCATTTCGTCTGCACTGCCCACATGATGAAGCGGGTTTTGCTCAGCGCTGGGAGGCAGCAGCCGATAATGAGCCTGCTGTTCAAGCGCCCTTGGAAGAGGCCTTACTAGAAGAGACGCAAGACGAATCTGATGCCGAAGCGGCAGCGGCTGCTGGGTTAACGGATCCGCCAGCAACAGCCTCTGACGACATAGCTGAACTGCAGCAGGTCCAAACGGAGCTCACGCAGGCAGTCAATAAACAAGTTCATAAACGGCCGGCATGGTTGCAGCACCTTGATAGTTTTATTCGTGAACAGTGGGCTTTGCTTGCTGGTGCATTAATGATTTTAGTGGGCACGTCTTTATTAGCGTATTTTACATGGGATAAACATTGGTTAGTGCGGTATACCTTGCTGCCCGGTTTGTTGGCGGTGTTGACGGTCGGATTAGCACGTTTGGGCATGTGGTTGCAAAAACGTGATAAAAGTTTGGCAGGAACGGCGAGTATATTGTGTGGCTTGGCCTTGGGTTTATTGCCGACGCATGCCTTAGTGCCGGCTTTACTTGCGATAGACACACAGGTGACCGCAAAGGTTGTGGCTTTGCCGTTGGCGCTCTTGGTTTATTTTATTGGTATTCATTTAGCCCTTCGGCGTTGGTGTGGAACAGTGCATGCGCATTTTAAAGGACCACTTGCCTTGGCGCTTGGTGTTAACGCGGCAATTGTGGCCTGTGCCCCGTTAATTGGTTTGCTGGCGTGGCCAATTAATAATCAATATCTGTTGTGTGCGATTACCTATGTCGCGGCTGCGGTATGCATCTATGCCGTGCATCGATTTACGCGCGCCTTGGCAGTAGATGAGAGTTTACGACCAGAGCGTTTATCTTGGTTCATGGGTGGCACTTTACTCGCCACTTTATTACAGGCAGTGGCATGGGCACATGGCTTAATGGGTGTGCGTCCTGATCCCTTACATTATGGATTATTAATTATTGGTATGGGCTGGTTGGTGCTCTTGGTTGAGCGCCGCGCTAATCGCCGACATTATGAGGCGGGTAGTGAATTACATGGTGAGAGCTTTCTTGGATTTACCGGTATTTTACTTGGTTTAAGTATGTCGATGGCGGATCCGTATTGGCGCATCTTGGCCTTGGCTTGTGCGGGTGCAGCATGGTTTGATCAAGCACGTGCACGACGTTCACCGATGCATTGGTGGATTGCGAGTGTCTTATCAGTGGCAGCGCCTTTGGCGATCGCCTGTATACCATCCTTAGCGGATGTCGCTCGTGCGCCGATTGTTTTAGTAACGGGGCTGCTCTGTCTCTTGCTGGGCAGGGCCTATGCAGGGCAGCAGGCCGTCTTATCTGCTGTGCTGCGCGCAACGAGTATTGCCTGTTTTGTTTTAAGCGTTGTTGCAGCAGTTATTGTGCAGTGGCATTATGCCACGCCGATCTGGGTGAGTGCACTGATTATTTGTTTAGCGATGTTGAGTACCGCATGGCAGGCCTGTGTACTTAATCAGCAGCGTTGGATTTTGGTAGCGGCGTGTATGGGTGTTGTTGCCTTACCCTATTGTGGCTGTGTGGATTTATTGAATAAAACTATGTACGGTAACCATATGGTTGCTGGTTTAACGGTTCTGTCCTTGTTGTGGGCATTGGCCGGGCGCTTACCTGGCGCGCTCGTCATTCGTCAAACGCGTTCCTTAATCGGTTTTTGTCTCGGTATGCTTGCGCTTATTGCGCTTGTGATCCGCATTGGATTTGAAGGGGCGCGTGCCGGCGAGCTCAGTGCAGTGCATATGTTCTTGGACTATGGCGGTGCCTTAGGGATGGCGGGTGTTTTAATTGCAGTAGCATGGTGGACCCGCTCGTTAATACCAGGCATGCTTGCTGCGGTTGTCTTAGTTATTTTATTCCCTGAATTAAAGGCGCATTTTAGTGAGGCTTTTGACACGCTTGGCTTTGGGAGTGGTCTTGGTAGCGCAGTGACTGCCTGTGCTTTGATTGCGTCCTGTTTTTGGTTTCGCTCGCGAAGATCATTACAGTCTTTGGAGCCAGGTGATTGTTTGTTAAATAAGCAAGCATTTCCATGGCGACGTTTTAATTATACGCTGTTCACGTGGCCACTCCTAGCGGCTGCGGCATTTTTATTGCTTAAATTAAATACACTGATGGTTTGGCGTGTCGGTATACGTGGACCTGATCCAGTTGCGCTTAAATCTGTTGTTGCTTTTGGATTATGTGTCTGTGCTTGGCTGGCAGCATTGTATTATAGGGGGCCACAACAATTAAAACGAGCGCAGCAACGCCTCTGCCGTCAGCTACTGTCGCTGGCCTGTGCATGGTCATTAATGTTTTTTGTTTGGGTCTTATTACCGCATCTCTACGCAGATATGTATTGGACTGAGCGACTTGCCGCTGCTGTTTTTGCACTTGGCGTGCTTGCGATTGGTTTAGCTATGAGCAAGGATTGGGCCCTGCGTAATGCTGCATCGCGCTTAGATGGGGTATGTTACAAATTGTCAGTTGGCGTGGGTGTCATCAGCATTATTTGTTTGCTCGCCGGTTTAAATCCAAACGTCGTTTGGATGCTCAGTGCGGTAGCGGCCTTTGCTGCTTTCAGAGATGCGCAGCACAGTCAACAGGCCTTGAAGGGCTATTGGCTCTGTGCTTTATTTTGGTCTTGGTATATCTGTTCCTTGGCTTGGCCTGCAGATGCGGATCTACGCAACCGACTCTGGTTTTTAGATTTTGAATTAAGCCAGATGACGAAACTCTTACTGCCGCTGCTCTGTATCCAGGGCATGCAAGCTTTTAGAGAATATGCACACCGTCATCACTTAACGCTCTTATCTGATCGTGCGCTTATGGAGCCTATCCAAATTTGTGCACAAGCGCTCTTATTGTTGTGTAGCTTTATTGTTGCTTTGGCTATTATGGGTGGGCAGGACGGCCTCAGTCAGACAGCTTGTGGATTATTATTGCTGTGTTCATTTAGTCAGGCGTATTTTCAACGTTCTTGGCTATGGTTGGGTGTAGCGGGAACGAGCCTCTGGTTGGTCTTGGAGCGTGACGCAGTATTGGCTTTGACGACCTACGGGGATGCGCTGCAGCATGTCATGCGTCCATTGTCCTTAGCCTGTCTCGGTAGTATTTATGCGGCCTTGCCGGCCTTGGTCCAACAATTACAGCAACGCTTTTCTGGGCTGTGCCCACAGCTGCAGCCAAGCCTGCCGTCTTTGGATGGACGCGTACTCTTGGTGCCGGCTTTGCTGAGCGTTGGGCTAGGCATCTTTTTAACGATATTACATGGTGGCTATCGTGATACCTATCATGATGTGGGCGCGGCCTATGCACTCTTGATGCCGTGTTTTATTATGTTGTTTCAAGGGCGCTGCCATGTGGCTACTGGCATTATGGCCGTGTTTGCACTTATTTCTGCGCATACGTGGGCTATTGATATCTTTTGTGCTGCGCCATTGGCGGAGCTTGGTTTGCAGCGTGTCTATGTCTTTGCGTTTGGTCTAGCAGCGAGCGCCTTGACTCTGTCGGGGATGGCCCGTGTGCTGGGCTTAAGCACCTCGTTTATCCGACAAGCAAATATTATTATTTCGAGCCTTTTGTTACTGCTTATTGCAGCAAATTATCTCGGTCACCCAGATTTAAGCAGCGTGACCTGGCCGCGTTTATTGTCTTCTGCGCTCATTGCACTTATCGCAGGGCGAGCGCTGCGCCATTTGGCGGTTGGTGATGTGGTGTCTTGGACACAGGCCCGTCAAATTGGGATTACCGGTTATCATTTTTCTTTGAGTTTAGCTATTGTTTGCGTGGCATTGTTAATTCCACCGCTGCGGACACCGGCACTGGCATTAATTGCACTTGCGCTGCCGGTGCTGTATTTTTACCTGCGCGCTGAGACTGGAAAGGATCAGTCCTACAGACAGTCAGCTGTCGGATTGGGTAGTATTGTTTTATTATTGGCTTTATTTCGCTCAGCATTTTTACTCATTTTATTTCCTGAGCAGGTGGATAGTGTCGGCCGCCATGATCATTATCATGCGAATGCACCAGTAATTATATTGATGGGCCTTGTCTTGCTGCGCTGTAGCGGCTTGGGTGCCGATAGATTATTTGCGATGTTCGGTGGCTTTGCCGTGATGCTTGGGGTGTGGCTAGGTGTCACTGCTTTGCCGCATAGCAGTCCATTTACGCATGCTTATGCAGCTGCTTGGGCAGCGTTGTTGTTGGGACATTTCTTTACCATGGCTACCGACCAGCGTTCACCGCTGCGAACAGGTTTGCTGCGGATGTTGAATTGTGAAGAAGATGAATGGCATAGCCTGCGCCGTCAGTGGGGTGTCTTTCTTATGCTTGCCTGTCATGTGGCGGTGTTGACCGGTTTAATAGCGGGACGGGTAGAATTTTTTGCAGCCAAAAACCTTTTGATGTTTGGCTTGGCTAGTTTGCTGCTGCATCATGCCGCTTTACGTGAAAATAAATGGTATCTGCAAATTGCGTTGCTTGAAATATTGCTTGCTAGTGTGTGGGCTACAGGTGGCCCCAATGCGTGGACAACGACGACAGCTGGATGGATGATGCTCGGTCTGTGGTTACTGTGCACATCTGTGTATCGCTTACCGTATCCAGCCTTGGCTTGGATGAAAAAGCCGGGCACGCTGTTAAACCCATTTATGATAAGCAGCTTTTGTGTCTTACTATTGTTGCCTATTTGTCTGCATGGTTTGGATTCACTGAGTAGTTTGCTCTTGGTGTATGCGCTTTTCGGTCTTGCGTTAATGACACCGGTGAGAAGTCAGCGCTTATTCGGTCCCATGCTGTTGTTGTTACTGCCGCTGTATTTGAGTTTTTGGACCAGCATTTCTTTGGGATTTAGCGTTGCAGATGGTTTGCCGTTAGCTGTAACGGTCGCTACCTTGTTGCTTATGGGTGTGCTGACGCGGCGTTTGTTGGATCTCCGTTTGGCGGATTGGTCGACTGAGGAAAGTCCGTTAGCTTGGCGCGTGCTTGCAGACATATTACGCAAGCATGCGCGTGGTCTGAGTATGCTGGCTTATGTAGCGGTATCGGGTTTGACGCTTGTTTTGGTGCTGAAGCATTTTGTAGTCGTCGATCAAATTGGCAGTATGCCGCTAGCGGTGCTTTTAGTCATTATTGCCGGTGCACAGGCATGGATCTGGTACCAATTAGCTGATGAACGCAAAAGTGTATTGTGTTTATTTTTATCACAGCTCATGCTTGGGCTCCTCATGGTGATTATTCGTCAGGAGTTACGCTATTCTATCGATGGCTATCGTATTGAATATGATGTTTGGAGCGCGCTGTTGCTATCGGTTTTAGTTTCTGGCGGTCGACAATTATGGGAATCAAAACCACGACATGTGCACTTACCGATCTTGTGGAGTATTGCGGTCATGCCGGCCATGACCATTTCTTGGATTATACTGCATGACTTAGGGACGGATCTCGTCTTAATTGCTTTGATGCTGCATAGTGTCGGTTTTGTTTATATGGGACGTGGCCATCATGGTAAATCATTCCAGGCTTTAGCTATTTTAGGTTTTGTTTCCTTGGCGGTTTT
>CBDUFM010000159.1:0-6444 GCA_965366325.1 uncultured bacterium | reverse complement strand
CGGCAACTTAAAGATACAACAACTTGCCAAAGAAGTAGCTAACCATATTGATGCAAGTTCACCGCACGCACCTGCGATTATCGACAATGGAATGTTTACCCAATTAATGGCTGGACTGAATGCCACTGTTGCCATTGGAAAACCATGCCTACCTCATCTCTACACGATCGTTAAGACAGAGGATATCAAATCAGATAAATGGGCTCTCGCTGCGCATGCCATACGTAGCATAACGCAAAAACAATTTAATTTCTACACAAAACATTACCTCGGGGAAATGCATACGCGACCACAGATTTATAAAGCGTTCATGGACGCTAAGCATGCAAGGAACAAAGTAGCTGCAATCACCCTACGTAGAGCCAAAGCCAGCGGCATAAGTGCAACAAAGATCGACTTATAAAGAGCCCGTCACTCAGCCATACGCTTAGCACCTAAATCCCGCACCCTCTCATCAGAATCAGCCTGCGCACGCGCATTGACCAAAGTAACACCACTAACTGTGAGCCTGTTTTCACTTATATTCCTAATGCCTATATCATCGAAGGTGAAGCGTTTAATAGACGCCTACAATGTATGGATGCTCAAAACGACCATCTTGATATTGAACTCATTAATAAACCAAGCACCGCCTACTTTAATCAACAGACCCAGGTGTTCTCTTGGCGTCCTGGATTGGGTGATGCTGGTGCACATGAGATCACCTGCATTGCCCGTGATGGCAAAAGTAGCACTGAGCACAGCTTCACTATTCACGTTGAAGAATACCCATCGCATCTAGAAGATGCAAAACTCTTATCACGCACGCAACTCCGCAGCAAGATGCCCGAGCTCAAATTTTTTGGCGACTCCGCTCTTACCAGCCTCCGTAGCAATGATATTGAAATGCTCCGTAACGGTCTGCGCATGCTCAGCGACACACCGAATACTGTGCAATTCTATGAATACCTACGCCTGATGCGCCACCCGAAAAAAGAAATTATCGAACACGCCGAAACTGAATTCTACAAACTCATGGATGCCGCCCAGCCGGACAGCGACGCTGAACTCTATAAGTTGTTGCTCAGTTATACCAATTTGAATTTACACCACTACGTCGACAGCCCGGCGCAGATCGACAAAATAATGGGTTACCTCGCAGAAGCTGAAGAGGAAAAGCTGTTCAAGCCCAGTAAGATCAAAAAAGTCTACGCAGCTGTCAATCTCAGCTACAAAATGATTAAATGGAACTACGCCGCCTGCGGTCGTGATTTTGAATAAGAGTGGCCTGATAATCGTTTATTTACTAGTCTTCTTCTTGGCGCGCCCATACGCCTCTCTTATTGGCAAAGATTGCAGAAGAAGTTTATGATTAACATGAGTAAAATATGTAAGCATGTCAGCAGCTTTGTCATACTCTAGATGTCCAAAGTGCTCATCCTCCTCGAGTGCCCCGCCCATCTCCCAGGCCTCCAAATACTCATGCAATACATAAGCATAACTCACTTCCTCCCTTCGCTTTATTAGCGTCAAAACTTCAGTCTCTTTAGTCTTTTCATCTGGTGAAACCCACATAACAACAACATGATGTACTCCACTATCTACCACAAAAACACGCGGACTCTCGGCGGTCTCGATAGAAAACCACTGCAAGGCCTCAATCAACCCGTCAAACGTGCTCGGCTTTTCGGCACCCTGCAAAGAACCGATGCAGACAAACAACATAAGTATTAAAATTCGCATTCACTAACCCTTATAAATTATGATTCAAAACGACATACTTTCATTATATGCAATCCAGTAATTCGACATTGTGTAGCCACCTCAACATCCTAGGTCGCCCAACACACATAAAACGACAACCCAACAAACGACAACAACATCTGCCCCAGCAATAAACGATTACCTGTTGGCCAGTGGCTATCCATCGCCATCCAATGACACATAAGGCTTATGAAGATTGCTGGAACGAGCATGGCGATGGATGGATTCATACGCACGGCAAATACTGCGATAAGCAAGCCCATAAAAGATATGGTATAACGGGCAAGTAGGTAACGCGGTACGCCATTTGGTTCCGGGGCCTGCTGTTCAGGCATGGAGAAGGGCCTGGTATTTTTCGTATACTGCCGCTGGGTTTTCTGCTCTGCAGATTGCTCCTGCGATGGCGACACCGTGCGGTAGTGTCGGCAGCAGCGATTGTACCTGCTCTTCGGCGATGCCACCAATCGCGTAAGATGGGAATTTAATATCGTCCGCAGCAGCTGTTAATAAATCAGGGCCGCGAACAGGCTCGTGGGCCTTGGTTTGGGTTGCAAACATCGGACCGATGCCGATATAATCGATGGGTTCAGCGTGTGCTAATTGAATCTGCTCAACCGTATGTGTTGATAAACCAATTAATGCGGCTGAGCCCAAGGCAGCGCGGGCCAAGACAGCGGCACTATCGTCCTGACCAAGGTGCACGCCGTCAGCATTAATCGCGGCGGCTACGTTTATATAATCATTAACAATAAATAAGCTTTCAGCACCGAATAGATCACGCATCCGAGCAGCTCTCTCGTAATACTGCGCTTCGCTACACTGCTTCGCACGATACTGGACGATACCAACAGGAATCTCAGCCAATTGCTGTGCAAGCTTTAACGAATCCGTACAGGAATCTTCATCAATTAAAACATATAGTTTTTCTGTAAGCAATCTGTTCGCTGGCACTAACTGCTGGAGCTGTTGTTCAATAACATAGCTACGATAGCGCGCCTGCTCGACTGCTGGCGAAGTTGCGACATGCTCAGGCAGCAATTTCAGATGTTCTTCAATCACGCGCAGGGCTTCTTGTGCGCGCTTGGCATTGGCGGCAATAATACTCGCTAAATTACTACGCGCATATTCACCGGCCGCCTCCACTGCCGTTCCCACATCCGCAGTTGTGTCACGGCTTTGCAAAGCGGCTTGTGGTAAAACATCGCGTAAAAGATGGCGCATCTGCTTTAATTCGCTGCACAACGCCACACAATCAAATGTAAAACGAGACACATCCTCTAAGACGCGCAATCCTTCGCAGGCGCGATTCACATTAGCATCTAAGGTTCGGTAAAGGCTGTTATGCATGGCTCAACTAATATTAATTACTGTGCGGTTCTTCGTCAGCCGGATCAAAGTCTGATAAATCATCGTCGACATCAGTTACTGATTTCCGCTCAGCTGGCGCAGCTTGATTACTGGGGTGCATAATATCTTCCGTCATAATCGACTGATCTTCCTTCCGTCGTCGTAAGACCATGGTGTCTGGAACACCTGCTGCCTCACGAATACGCGGTAAAAAGAATTCCCTCGAAAATATACGCACAGTTGCCGCAATTGGCACGGCCAAAATCAAACCGAACACACCCAATAAACTACCGCAGAGCAATAAGGCGACAATTAACAGCACCGGATGTAGCTCAACCTCTTTACCCATAATGGTCGGTGTAAATACAGCCGCCTCGAGACCCTGAATGGCACCGTAGACACAAATCGCTAAACTGGCACGCAGCGCGATACTCTCACCGCCCTCAATAATAGTTAGCAATATGGCAGGCACCAAAAATACCAAGCCGGCCATTGGCACCGCAGTTGCAAATCCAATCAGGAGACCGAAAAGCGCTGCATAAGGAATTTGCAACAGCGCAAAACCGACCCAGGTCAAAAATGAACAGATAATACACACGATCAAACGTCCACGGAAAAACGCCGCCACGGCACGTTCAATTTTATTGACAATACGCAGCGTACGATCATGACCCTTAATCGGAATATACGTTTTAAGGGTGGCCCGAATAGTCGGCATCGCCAAACATAAAAAGAATGCATACACAGGAATCAAAAATAAATTCAAGCTAAACATCAGTACTTTAGCAAAGTTACCCAGTAAATCACGAGCCCAACCAGCTGCGTACTCCGGCAACAAGGCCATTTGTTGCTGAATAGCCGTGTTGATACTCAGCACCATTTCTTGGAACACGCCCTGACTATCGGCACTGCTGGGACCACTGATGGCGATTAACAATCCACGTGCGACTGGATCCTGACGTGCGCGCAATTCTGCTATATAAGTCAATGCCTCTGAGCGCTGCGATTCCGTTAGACCCGACTGCAACGCCAATAATATACCATCACCATCACTGCTATGCACGCCCTGCCCTGATTTTATCTTTCGCCATTTATCTAAAAGCTGCTGATGCTGTGCTGCTAATTCACGACCTAAATAGGCCATTGCTAAATGCCAAGTTGAACGTTGCTCATCGGCAATATTTTTTTCCGCTGCCTGCAACTCGGACCAACGTGCACCCGGCCAATTACGTTGCCAGGTTATATGTTCGGGCAAATCCTTGGGTAATTTCAATGAGCGATGCCAGCTTGCAAAGGCCACTTCATTTGCGGCTACTGCGAGACCGCGCTTGATCAGCATGCGCCGTTCTTCTGTAACCATTAAATAATAATTCAAAAAAGCCAAGGATCGTTCATCGGGCTCTACGCCAACCATTGATTCAACATCAGCCTGAAAGCCATCAAATAAATCAGTGGTTTTCTTAATAAAGCCTGGTTCTTTAACGATCCCCCTTGGCACCGACAGCGTCGCAAAATCAGAGTCATCGTAGGTGCGCTCACCAAGATCATAACGACCATTATTATTAGCATCATGGAAATAGACCTGACGCCCATCCTTTTCTAATGGTCGAACAAGCGGCTCACCTGGTGAATATTTTCCGTCTTCATTTTCGTCGTAGTAATACGACTCCTCAACACTGCGTTTGACGATATCTGTCGTCTGTGCAATCACCGCCGGCACCACAATGCTCAGTGTCAAGAGGCTCGTCAAAATTAACAGCACGAATAAAATGCTCGTTGCGGCAACGCGGGTCAGACCACGTCGATGCAAGGCATCCACAGCTGGCGTTAACACGTAGGCCAAGGTAAAGCCCAAAGCGAGTGGGACGATCACGCTGCCAATAGCTGCAAACACGGGTGAGGTAATCACCGCCGTTTCGCGCACTGCCCAACTAACCGACGCTACAGTCGCAGCAATCAATAAGGCACGGCCCCACGGATGGGACCAAAACTCTTTCATAAATCCTTGCGAGCCACTCATAGTTGCCAACTATGGCGATTTAAGGCTCAACCACAAGACCAGAAGTGACTTACAATGCTGAATTAATGCTGGGACAAAAGACGATCGCGGGTCAATTCTCGCACCTGTTCGCGGAATTTTGGACCATTATCAAAGTCTTCGACGTTATCGCCTGGCTGTTTGCCAAATAAGCCCTCTTCAATCAGATGAAAAGTAATTTGACCAATGTCCTCACTGGTACGAATCGACCAGGAACGAAGTACTGCACCAGCCAAACAGCCGTAGCGCATGGAGCCGAGCTCCAAGACCCCAGTCACCAGTTCGTGTGCCGTAATATGTCGATCTGGACCTTCTGCGTCTATTTTACCAAGGCTGCGCGTTGCATGATGTAAACCCTCACCAACGAAGACATAAGCTTCCACCGGATAGGCACCGTAACGCTTTGCTAACTGAGAGAGATCGTATTCACCAGACACAACTGAAGCGTAGCGCAGAATTAAGCGCGTCGCAAGTCTGTAGCTATACGCAGCACTTAATAACACAGAGCAGGACCGGTTTAGCGCGGCTTCTTATTACCGATGTATAATTGTTCGAGCACGACATTACGCGGTATATGAAAGCGCACGCGCGCTGGGGCCTCAGTGCGGATCCCCATTTGATTAAAACGCCGAGTTGAGCCGGGCCAATAAAAGATCACTTCTTGATCACTGACAAAAATGGCGCACTTAATAGAGAAGCCACCGTCAGGCACACGCTGCACATCTAGAACCTGTGGCTCCATTTCGTCCTGCTGCGACAATAAGGACACACGACCACGATTATATTCTATCCACACCTGATTTGACAGACGTGAACTTTCTGCCAGATGCATTTTAAAGCCTGGGTAGACATAGCCTTTGAAAAAACAATAGACATAGCCTTCACCAAATGGCGATAAATCCCAATCTTCGCTAGCGTTAACCAGCAGACCACTGCGTCCAACCTCATCTATTAAAACCCAATCGCCACCATTGCTTTGCGTGGCCACCTTGAGGCGATCCTTGGCTTCAACGGTATCTTTTCCATCAAATTTAACACTGAGGTAACGAGCACTGTCCACATTGGCAACAATACTCTGAAAGCGTTTTTCCAATGCGGGATAGGCATTAGGGTTGCTGGCAAATAATTCGCGCAGTTTTTCTTCAACCAATTCTTCTTCACGATTAAATAATTGACGTTTCTGCTCGCGCCCAACAATATGTTTTTCAGCCTGCTCCAGCACGGCCAAGCCACTTTTAATATCCGTTTTGGTTTTATCAAAACTATCACGTAAAAGAAAACCGCCCCAAATCATTAGCATCAGCAGCAGCGTCGCC
>CBDUFM010000158.1:0-6447 GCA_965366325.1 uncultured bacterium | reverse complement strand
GCATCGCCACTTAGACTTGCACGACGTCGTTCATCATACCAGTGTCCCGTCTGTTCGCCAAATTTACCCATGCTAAACAGTGGCATGTAATGGTTCGGCTTCGCCTGACCGCGTACTAAACCGCTCACGCTTTCTATGCTATATACTTCGTAGTGCTCCGCATTGGAACCGCTCGAGCGTATTTTATATTCTCGCCTATCCGGTGTAATACGAATCGGATCCGCATCGTGCGGAAACACATTAACGGCAGGGGTACAATTTAGAAACAGATAGTCTGGACTAATCGCTGGTAAACCACGTGGTAATCGGCTGAGTTTAAAACAAAAATCACATGCCGTTTTGCCACGTAGCGATGGGGATTTATTCCATTTATCCAATAAAATGAACAGGAATTTTTGCGGAAAGCAAAAGTACTCTTGGAGAATGCGAAAACCATCAAATGATTTTTTCGGAAATGGAACCAGTGCATCTTCGTCTTCAAAACCACCAGCACGAATATGATCTGCATCCAATGTGGTTAAAGTCTCACCATCAACACTTCGTATTTCTACCGCATCACAATATGCCAAAAACATTAGGTAGAGACTGCGACTAACTGATTGATCACCGCCTAAAAATATGCGCAGGCTTTCCCCGGCACATTGATCAATTGTTGTGCCTTTTCTAGTTTCTACACGAATGCGTAAATGAATATCCTGCTCACGTTGCAATTCTACATCAGCAATCCGCATTGCTTGCACATCGACTGTATTGGTGGTCTTAAACGTGCACACCGTTCCATCTACAGACACGCTATCCACATAGCTCCCGCTTGGTATCGATGTTTCGATAGCAGCACCAGATGCATTTTGTGACGCAAATTGGATAATGGTTGCTGACGGAAATGGCCGTAAGTAATGCGGCCAAAAATTATTAATTAAAGCGTAAGTTAATTCCGGTAATTCATCGTCTAATTTTTGACGAATATTTCCGGTTAAAAATGCAAATCCTTCCAACAAACGTTCTACGTCTGGATCAGATCCTGCAGCTTCTAAATACGGCGCCGCTTCGGGATGTAGACGCGCAAATTCCTTGCCAAGTTCGCGCAGGTACAGCAATTCATCAGCATAATATTGATTTAACACCAACTACCCCTGCACATCTACTTGGCCAGATTGATTAACACTGGTCTCAAAATTTATTACCATTCGGTCGCCTTTGCTATTTTGCACATATCCATTGATAGTAAAATGAATTGACAAATCTTCTTCCGCACGTTCTTCAATAACTATTCGCACCTGTTTGAGACGTGGTTCGTAACGTGCCACGCTATGGGCTAAAGCATCACGAAATCGCGTAGCCGATTCGGGATAGTCATATAATAACTCATGTGGCGACGGAATCCCCAAATCCATTTGCGCAGGAGCTGTCTCTACACGACAGTTAAAAATACGTGATAGATTTTCTATCACGTCATTCACGGTATCCTGCATATCAAGTAACGCGGGCGGGGTGCGTACACCCCGTCCCGCGTCAGCAAGTCTTTGAATCAGACCAGGCATTTAATTCCTAAATTAGGCTCTTTGTTTCTTGAAGTCAAAAGTGCCTTCGATGCCACCTTTTTCGTATGTCCAAGCGATTTGTGTATAGCTGAAACCAATTGTTTCATAGAGACCGCCCTGCGCACCGCTATCGTTGAATGGATCAATATTTGGATTTGCTTGGCTGATACGGCAATCGGTTAATTTGACAGTGAAATAGTGCTCACGTTTGCCGTCATCTGGATTGTCACGTTCGAAAACGATTTCAACCGATTTGATTTTTTCGCGGTTGTGTAATGCCTGATACAACAATGGTGAATCTTTACCTACTGATTTGATAACCTTTACCGCACCAGCTTGAATTTCGGTAGCGCCGCCTTTAGCCATTGAACTAGCAGTCCAATTATATTCCATGCTATGATCATAGCCGATGCATTCTGCGTAACCTTTGTAATCATCTTCTGAACATTCAGATGCGATGCCGTCAACTTTTAAGAAAAAACGATTGGGCACAGTCGTGCTCCTTCTTTAATGTATGAATGAAAATAAAAAGTAAGAGAGTTGTTCGCTTACACTTAAGATTTGTCTAATTTACCAACGAGTGAGAGCGTGAAGTTCGCACCCATATATTTAAAGTGAGGTCGTACACGAAGGTCTACTTTATAAACGCCTGCATTACCAGGGACGTCTTCGACTACGATTTCAGCTTCGCGCAATGGACGTTTGTTTCGCACTGAAGCAGAAGGGTTATCCATTTCAGACACATATTGTGAAATCCATTTGTTTAACTCTTCTTGCAGCTCAGCTTTTTCCTTCCAACTACCAATGTTTTCACGTTGGATAACTTTGATGTAATGAGCTAAGCGGTTCACAATCAAAAGGTATGGTAATTGTGTACCAAGACGGTAATTCATTTCCGCCTCTTTGCCTTCTGCGGTATTACCAAATGTTTTTGGTTTTTGACAGCTATTGGCGCTGAAGAATGCCGCATTGTCAGAACCCTTACGCATACTTAGGCCGACAAAGCCTTCCTCTGCAAGTTCAAACTCACGGCGCTCTGTAATAAGCGCTTCTGTTGGGCATTTAGTTTGAAGCTCACCCATACTTTCAAATTGGTGTAAGGGCAGGTCTTCCACAGTACCGCCACTTTGCGGGCCGATGATGTTTGGGCACCAACGATAATTTGCAAAACTGTCAGCCAGGCGAGAAGCCAATGCGTAAGCAGTATTTCCCCAGAGATAGTCTCCGTGGTCATCACTAACATTTTCTTGATAGTTAAACGCTTTGACTTGATTGTCATCGCCGTAAGGCAAGCGCAGCAAGAAACGAGGTGCAGTCAAACCAACAGAGCGCGCATCCTCGGTTTCACGGAAGCTCTGCCACTTCGTATAGGCTGGGCCTTCCATGATGCTCTTCAGGTCTTTGAGGTTAGGTAGCTCTTCATAGCTATCGACACCAAAGAACTTAGAATCCGCAGCGGCCAAGAACGGTGCATGGGCCATAGTCGCAACAGCCGCACAGTCTTTCAACAGTGCCATGTCTTGTGCACCATGATCGAAGCTGTAATTCGCAACGATTGACGCATAAGGCTCACCGCCAAAGGTGCCGAACTCGTCAGAATAGGCCTTTTTATAGAGACCGGACTGAACGATTTCTGGAGCATCTTCGAAGTCTTCTGCTAGAGCTTCTTTGCTCACATCGAGCAATTCAATTTTTGAGTTTTCGCGGAAATCAGTACGATCGACAACAAATTTCAGACCGCGCCATGCGCTTTCCATTTTCTGAAAGGCTTCGTTGTGCAAAACAGCATCTAATTGCTTAGATAATTTTGCATCAATTTCGCCGATCATGGTATCAACAAGCTTCTTGTCGATTTTCTCGCCTGCTTTGTTTGGTGACAATAGTTCTGTAATGAATGCTTCAACGCCTTTTTTAGCAACGTCGTAACCCTCATCTGCAGGAGCCATTTTGGTTTCCTGCATAATCATATCGAGTAACGAGCCTTCGCTCGCTGCACCAGCATCCGCCGCTGCTTGTTGTGCTTCTTCGCTCATCCGAGCTCCTATCTATTAAAATTAACGTTTATGTACACTACACAGGTTAAGAACAGGTTCAGACTTTTAGCCTTCGCCGCTGCCACCAAGTTCAGCAAGTAATTTGTTACGTGCATCTTCATCAGTAACGAGTTCTTGAATTTTCTTACGGAAAGCTGGCACATTGCCCAGAGGACCTTTGAGTGCAGCCAACGCTTCACGCAGTTCTAAGAGTGCTGCCAATTCAGGCACTTGTTTTGCAACAGCTTCTGGTGTGAAGTCTTTCATTGAATCAATTTTGAGGCTGACTGCGATATCATCGTCGGCGCCTTCTTCTAGTTTATTTGGCACACCCATGGTAATATTTACATTTTGCGCTTTTAACACATCGTCAAAATTGTCTTTATCAATATTGACCGCTTTACGGTCTTCAACCGGCGTTGAATCATTGTTGCCACTATAATCGCCAACCATGAGCAATTTTAGAGGCAATTCTTTTTCTTCAGATGCATCACCAGTCGATGCTTCGTAGACGATATTGACGCGTTCTTTTGGTGCGACAGATCCTTTGTCAGCCATGGGGTACTTCCTTTGAAGTGTTGGGTAGCATATGATGCGACCGATTGTTCTCTAATTTAGAGAGAATAAAGGTTAAGAGAGCGAGGAGGATAGTTGTCCTCATCAAGCTATGCAAGGGCCAAGTTCGAATGTCTTAGAAGCGCATAGCTAACACACAGCGTCTTCATATGTTTCACCTGTTCCACACTAGTTTTACGAGTGCTTCATCTTCTCCATCTGCTCACGAGCTGCGCGTTTGCGCAAGTCTTTACGCACATCACGTAAAATACCCAAGGTCTTAATTAAATCACCTATTTCCCTTATTTTAGGCTCTGCTTCTGCATCATCACTGATGTTGTTGGCGATTGCCGACACCTGCTCTTTGAGCAGTCTGGTGTCGCGCCCAATCACGCGTCCCAAATAGGCAATGATAAAAACGCCGATAATGGAAACGACGCCTGCGGCAATTAATAAATACATTTCCAAGGTTCTTACGCGTTTTTCAACTGCTACTTCGCTGACATCTAAAACAATGCTCGCTAATAGATGTGATGCTCCATTAGCAACATAATAACATTGCCGCACACTGCGCTTCGCATGTACATCAGCGACAATAACATCTTGGACCTTCTCCATCGTATCAGCATTGACGGTTTGGTTAACCAAATGGCTTGCAACATCGAGCTCCAAACGGTCATGCTCTTGGCTTGGGTAGTCCATGTTTTTTGCGAATGGGTTGCCTGAGGCGTCAAAGACCCAAATGCCGATCGCATCCGTGGTTTCGCATACTTTTTTTATTTTTTTGTGCAGACTTTCTTTGTCTGCGTTATTGAGCGGCCCCGTTCGTCGCCCCGCATACCACGGACCTAATATCATTTGTCCCAAGCTGTTTAATTGTGCTAAACAGGCTTCGTCGCCATAGGTTTTCGCCTCTCGCTCTACTCCATACATAACCAAGGCCGCAAACCCGACACCCAGAAGCATAAAAATGGGTAAAAACACGGCATAGAGGAGGGTTCTAAAGTTCATGTGCTGCCTCGTCATCTTGGCTAATCATTGCTTGAATGATACCGTCACTCAAACCAGCACAGTTACGTAACAAGGTAAACATATGGCTACGTCCAATGCTAAGACACAGCGTTTCTTTCTGTCCTGCTTGGATGTGTTGCGGCAATGCATGTGCGTGCATGAGATGACGCAATTGATATTTCAGGTCGCACGGGCTTCCATCGCCCAAATGTAATTCACCTTTTAAAGGAATAAACAAGGCTGGCATCAGGCTCTCTGCGCGCACTAAAATGGCACCAACCTGTACATGGCGCTCACGAGCGATATCTGCCACTATAGACAAATCTTCAACGTCTAACTGCGCAAAAATAGGCTGCTGTAAAAGAGCCACAAAACGTTCTTCGCGATACATCATTAGACTCGTGAATACCTTTCGCTCTTCCACATATTTTCTTGCTCGACATTCATTAATTCAGTACCAAAGGTGTTGAGCTGCTTAGCTACTTCTTTCAGCTCAGGCGGCAAATCATCGGAAATATATTGGTCGAATCGCCCCGCAGCTAACATCAGCGCCGCATCTTTTACCACTTCAATTTTACGCGCAATTTTGCGTGAGGTTAAAACAGTCACTAACATTACTAGCAACATCATAGCCACCTGTAAGGCACCAATAACGATTAAGGCTTGGTTCATTTTTTTGCTAATGTCATCTGCGCTTATATCAGCACCGATTAATCCAATAGTGTTACCATCGTCATCAAAAATCGGCCAGAATGCTGACTTAATCCAACCCCACTCTTCCCAGTGTTGAATTTCAGCAAAGCTCGGTGTCCGCATAAACCAAGCGCGCGTAATATCCGTTGATGCTGCATCTTCATCCTCAGTACCTATGAGAGTGTTTCCTTCTTCATCCGCATAGTTATTGGCATCAAGTGTATATATTATTTTAGTACCCTGATCACTAAGGATAAACGAATATAAATAGGTGACGCCGGTGTCGTTACGTATTCCATTAAACGCCTGCACATAACTCTGATAAACAGTATTCGCTTCGTCACGGAAGCCTGGATAACCAACATTTTGTAGACGATAGTCTTCTTGATTGAATTGATAAAGTCGATTGTTGCTCACCAAAAATGATTCGTTCCATCCACAAATGCCAAAGCCCGCTGAAAGCGCAACGTTATATTCTGTGACATCCATCTCGCCCTCAATTTCACCCTCTTCTTCGGTGGTGAAGGAAAGCACCTGTTGATCAGTGCATTGCCCACTCTGAGGATCGACACTAAACCAGCGATGTGCATTACAGGCCATTATTTTACCCTGTG
>CBDUFM010000157.1:0-6459 GCA_965366325.1 uncultured bacterium | reverse complement strand
GCGCATCCCCGTTCTGGTGGGCACACAATATCTCGGCTGTCTCTCAATTGGCCCCTGGCAGGGCAGGGCAGCAAAAAAAACCTCTAGCAGCGCAGATTATAAAAAAGTACAGCAGCTGCATAAATCGCTGCCAGCCAAAGACGATTACAGCGCGCAGGCTATCAAGCGCCTGATTATTGCCCGCCTGCAACAAATCGCCCTGCTTTACCATCCCCACGGTAGCAGTGCAGCTACTGGCGCTGGCACAACAAACCAGGGCAAACAAAAACAGCTTGATACGCGCCTCGACAATTGCCTGTCCTACATCCAAGAACACCTACACCTGCAATTACGCGCTGCCAGCGTCGCGCGTATCGTCAACTTAAGTAGCTCACGCTTTGTGCATTGGTTTAAAGAACAGACCGGCTCCCCCTATCGCCAATACCTGCAACACGAAGTTCTCAAGCGCTGCGCCCAGCAACTCCTACACCAACAAACACGCATCCTCGACATTGCCCTTGATGCTGGCTACCACAGCCCCAGTAGCTTTGCCGCGGCATTCAAACAGCATTATGGCATCCAACCATCTGCTTTTAAACGACAAATGATGCGTCTCGGCTAGCGGCACCACGATTTAGCCCTTGTCCACAGCAGAAGCAGCGCCACTGTTGCCGCCACAAGTAAGTCAGGGAATAAAAAACATGAAGAACCAAGCCGATCTGATCAAAAGCGTTGATGAAGCCAACGAAATCCTCAAGGATCTCTATAAGCGCGCCAAGCCAGCCTACCTCAAAAACGACCCAGAAAAAAAGAAAATCTACGACGCTGCCTTTCAAGAGTGCATGGAACTCTGCCATAGCTATTTTGCCATTGCACGAAAAGCCGTCAAAAATGAGATCACAAATTTTAAGAATCTTGAACAGCACTTCAAAACCATTCAAGAAAAATACTACGCGCTCAAAAAACTATAAGCACTTAAACCACCACTAACTCTGCGCACAAGCCGCATATATACGGCGCGCCTGAGCTAGATGCGTGTGAATATGTCCCTCATACATTTTCAATAGGTCCACAAAAGACTCCTTACCTCGGACTGAATGTAATGCATAGGCAGCCTGTAATACTTCTTTGCTGTAAGACTGCATCAGCTGGCAGACCTGCGTCCGTACAAAGTTCGCAGCAACACGCGCCTCCGCCACCGTTAGACGACGGTGCAACAAGGTCCACTTTTCCTCGTCATGGTTCTGCATCATCGACCCCGCTTCAGCGAGCATCCCCATAAAGCGCACATAAGATTGCATTTCCGCATCCACGACATGGCGCAGCAGCATATGCAAAGACCATTGTTCACCCTCGGGAATTAGATCACGCAAGGCAAGCGGACAGCTGTCGATAAAATCAAATAAAAGATTGGGTGTTTCCACTGCGTAAAGTTCTGAAAAATTATCAGACATATACAATTCCTTAACTAGTGAATTAACCAATTACAATGCACATCTCATATGTCAATAAGAACGGTGTGCACAACGACTTGACACATGAAATTGGGAAAATGATTATTTCATACTCTGCAAGAGATACACGGGCGTACAAAACAATGGAATCACGTTAAACGCCACGCAGGTCCAAATAACATCAGAACTCATAACGTACTCTTTCGCCCCATGCGGAACACAGATATGTATTATAGTACCAACAATAAACACCGCTCCAAAGCTAACCGTCAAGCATGCCAATTCTACTAAAAATGTAATCATTATAATATGAACAACTTTAATCATACACCAACACCTAACAGTTCATCAAAATTCGTCATGCAATCCACGTCAGCACTTTATGGTAGCGGCAGCACCGCAAAAATCATAACTAAGACTGCTAGGCAAACACCTGACAAAATGGCAAGGCCAACAGGCGTTGCAAAAAACCACTGCATACCAGATCCAAAGCTACGTGTGGATTTAAACTCAAACGCAAACATAGTTCCAGACACGCCTCCATCAGCAACGGCCACTTCGTCAAGGACATCATCAAGCGCCACATCCTCTTCGACGACACGGACACGCTTAACCAAGCTCAGGTTTGGTGGGTCTGCAATAGTATAACGTAACCAGTCTTGAGCTGAGGTATTACGAATCGTCCCAATCGTATGCCATCGATCATCAACTAAATAGAGCAGCTTGTAATCAGGTAGTTTATCCTCTTCTGCAGTGATAAAGGGAATGCCCTTATCCATACGCTCGTCTTGACCTTCTTGTATTTTAATATGCACCTGCGTCAGCGCTTCACCTTTGGCGATGATTAATAGGACAAACAAGCTTAATAAAATACCTAGTATGGCACATTTAATGCCAAGCTGCTTCATATTTCCCCGCACGTCGCTACCACCCTCCCCTAACGCATAATATAGAACATAGAACGCAGAACATAGCTTGCAGAGCATTCTCAGCTTACGACCGAAACACGCAACAAAGCTTAGATGTTCCAATAGATGCCATAAGCGCAAGACTTTTTGCATATACACTTCATGCACAGATAGACAGCTGTCATTACACATGGTGAGGCCAGATTACAGAGAAACATACCCCCTACCGAAGGCAACACTCAAAACGACATGCTATCTGAATACCTATATCGTACACAGACAAATCACCATGTAACAATATCAGTTATCTCGTGTACGTATGGCTATGCGACTATACACCATCTCCTTGTCCATTTTGCTCTACCTGCTGCCACTCATGCTTTCAGCCCAAGAACAGCTATTCGGTCTAGGTTTGACGGAAGGCACTGTTGGCTTTGAAGCCAGCCTCGAACTCGCTCAAGGACTCGGACTCGAATTTATTGAACTCCCTATCCAATGGGACGACATCGAACAAAAGCCAGAAATCTACAGTAATCAATATATTGATATCGCGGATTCATTCTACCCGGCTCAACAGATTAAAGTGCTACTCAGCATTAACCCCATTGACACCAATACACTACGACTTCCCAAAGATTTACAGGGCCTCTCTTTTGACAACCCACGTGTCATCGCACGATTTACAAAATTAATTGATTATGTCTTTTCTCGTTGCCCAAACTTAGATATACCAGCCATAGTTATTGGCAATGAGGTTGACGCCTATCTTCAAGAAGACCCCCAAGCTTGGCAGGAATACGCCATTTTTTTTCAAGCGATTAACAAACACATTAAAAAACACAAAGCATCTGTTCCCGTCGGTGTTAAAATCACAGTGCCTACACTGCTTAAGAAACACATATATGTTCAGTCATTACTTGCGCAAAATGATGCCATCATGTGCACCTACTACCCCATAAAAGATGATTTTACTGTAAAAAGCCCACAAATTATTGAAGGCGAGTTTCAATCACTACTGCAGATTAACGAAAACCTACCCTTATTTTTGCTAGAAGTGGGGTACCCCTCGCACGTGCTCTGCAAGAGCTCCGAAAAGCAACAAGCTCAGTTTATTAAAAACCTCATCAATAAATGGAATGAACACCAGCAACGCATGCCGCTTATCAATATAGTTTGGTTACACGAGATCTCTCACTCTGAAAAGACCTTCATGCAAAATCATTATCAGGTAGATTCCGATGTGTTTGCGGCGTTTGTCGGCAGCATTGGGCTCCGTAGGCACAACAGCAAACCCAAGCCTGCCTTTGAGCAATTACGAAAGTCGCTGCATAAGGATTAGCAATAAACCCACTTCAATTTCCATACATATTAATGCAAATTACTAAAGACATACATCAACTAACAAGCCATCTTACACCCAAATAGAAAACCTTGTCCACCAAATGAGCAGATACGCCAAAGAGTAGCAGACCGAATTGGTCGAGCTTAGTCTTGGACTGCGCGCGGGATCCTGTTGAAGAATAAGTCGAGCTGTAATTAACTACTGCTCTTTTCTATTTCTTGATATTTCAAATAACAGGACCAAAGAAACTAACATTATGACGGTTATCGGCTGAAGTCCCACAATAGCGCTAAGAAGACAAATCGTAATAATTAAAACTGCTGCGCCGACTGGCTGTCCGCGAAAGGCCTTTCTTAAATGTTCCCAGAGCGTCTCTCCCCGCTCAGCTGCCTCATTTTTTATACCTATCATCAAATAAACGCAGGCTCCACCAACAATTAAAACCACAACAGCAAGGCTCAGATACATTGCCCCTACAATAACCGGATCGTTATTGTAATACTCAATCAAAGTTTCAATTATCCCCATGCCTACCCCCAGCATTGCCAGCGCTATATATACATGTTCCATCAAACCCCTTCGAGGCAAGCTTTTTCACATATGTGCTTTATAAACTGATCCCCTTGTGGTATAAAATATATTTTTAGCTGCAGCGTTTCCTCAATCTGCACGTCCGTCCCTTAACCCCCCACCTCTATGTCGACAAGGAAGTCGGCGCAGCCAGGAAACAAAAAAAACACCCAGTTTACACTGGGTGTTTCTTAATCTTAAGATCGAACTGTGAATTACTTAGACAGAAAATTCAGGCTTGTTGATGCCGACGCCGATAGCTGCGAGTGCGGTGGTCAACTCTTGCACAACGCTTTGGCCGCTTTGTAGGACACGGTACAATTCGATGTCGCTGTATTGTTGGATGTCACCGATGCGAGAAACGCCGAGGGTTTCGAGAACGCTCATGGCTTTTTCTGACAATTCAAGTTTATCAACACTGTCAGCAAGCACCTTTTGGTCCGCACGATTCATGCCACGGCTTTCGTGCTCGCGCAATTGGCCGAGACGCAAGTTACGTGCAGTCAACATTTCACGGACTTCTTTGAGTGAGGTTTCACCAAAGTTTTTGTAGTTCAACATTTCTTGCTCGGTGATGCTGATTAAGTCACCAAGGGTAAAGATGTTCATTTTTGCGAGGCAGTTACGGCTACGCACAGACAGTTCGAATTCGTTGACTGGGGTGCGCAAGATCTTGGTCATGTGATCGCGATCTTTTTCTTCGCGCTCATCGTAGAACATGCTGCGGCTAGCCTTGGCATCGCGGAGCAGTAAGGATGCACGACGATTTTCTGGGTTGTAAGCCAAAACTTGGCGGAAGCAGTCAATCGCTGCATTCGCTTCGCCACGCTCTTCGTATAAGATACCCAGATTAATAACACCAGGTAAGTAATGTGGGTAAACGTCAGCACAGACGAGCAATGACTCAATAGCCATGTCGTCGTCACCAATGCGGTCCAGCAAAACACCTAATTTAAATGCCGCTTCAACGTGGTTGGCATCAAGTTCAACGGCTGATTCAAATGCATTAATCGCTGCTTCAACGCGACCTTCAACTTCGGCTATGCAACCTGCGAGGTATTCAGCGTCAGCGCTTTCAGGTAATTGATCGATAATGTCGTTTGCTTCGTCCGTTCTTTCTAGCTCAATCAAGACGCGAGCGACTTGAATGTTGGCTGCTGGAATTTCTGCAGCTGCTTTTTGGTATGCTTCGAGAGCGTCTTCGAATTCTTCAATTTCTTCATAGACCAAACCAAGAACCGCACTGGCCAAGGCACTGGATTCGTCAGTGAGCAATTCTTCTGCATCGGCAAAGTAGCCAAGTGCATAAGCAAGAATGCCTTCACGTAATTTCTTTTCAGATTTAACACCGCTGAGGCCTTCCTTTTGTAGGTCGGCAAGCTTCTTACGCTCGTGCACATCTTGGTCAGCTAGGCGACGAAAGACGCGAATTTGAGCGATGCTTGGGGTGTCAGATTCAATCAAGAATTGGGCGCTGCGCGGCAGGGACATAGTTGCCATGGAATAGTTACCTCTAGAGGTTCAAAAATGGAGCGAGATGCTACGATTGATCGCAACACGGTCAAGCTGAGTGGTTTACGGCAAAATCTCGTGTTTATGCGCTCTTGGTCAGCGCTTGCTTCAATCTGCTAAGCGCTTCGTCGATCTCTGCATCGCTCACCGTCAGCGGCGGCGCTAGGCGCAAAACACCACCGCCAGCACTACCACAGACTAGAAATGCATCCAAACAGTCCTTCAGCATGGTCTTCGGCAGGTCCCGCACTTCAGCACCGAGCAAGAGCCCATGACCACGTACTTCGATCAGGTCGTCGCCAAACAGCGCTACCAGCCCACGACGCAAACGCTCGCCAGCGACAGTCACGCGGTCCATGAAGCCGTCTTTAGTGACCACATCGAGGACGGCATTTGCCGCTGCACAGGCGAGATGATTGCCACCAAAGGTCGAACCATGGGTACCTGGGACCAATAAGTCGGCCACGGCTTGGCGCATGCCCACGGCGCCGATCGGCACGCCACCACCAAGCCCCTTGGCCATTTGCACCAAGTCAGGCTGGATACCGTAATGCTGAAAACAAAACATCTTTCCAGTGCGTGCGATACCGGTCTGTACTTCGTCAACGCAGAGCAGGGCCTGATGCTGATCACAGAGCCCACGCACTGCCGCAAAGTAATCTGCTGGTGGTACATTTACCCCACCCTCGCCTTG
>CBDUFM010000156.1:0-6468 GCA_965366325.1 uncultured bacterium | reverse complement strand
AACGAAAGTGCAACATCGTCTTGCTGATGGCATTAAATCAGAATCAGTAAATCGCATTTTTATGTTCCGAGCTCGGAAGGGTTGGGGGCGTGCAGTTATTTCTGCAAATGGTCAATTAAATATTTCAGAGGAACAAAGGGCTTTACAGGCGGCACGTTTGAAGCGTTTTGTAGATTACGACACCTATGGCAGTATTCCGATAACGTACAACTTACCAAGTAAGCGTGATGTGAGCATTGCTATCGAGGACAAAAATGGCCGGCGCGTGCGTAATCTGTTTGGTCAATTTCCTAAGCCAGCTGGTGCTGTGACTGATTTATGGGATGGCCTTGATGACAATGGTAATCCTGTCGAAGCGGGTGATTATGATGTGCGTATTTTGCATCATGAACCGGTGGGCCTTAAATTTTTCAATTCGGCGTATTCTTCATCTATTCCACCATGGACGACTGAAAAAGGGAATATGTTTTGGGGCTCAAATCACGGTCATCCAACGGCTGTGGCCACGAGAGGAGATGTGACCGTTCTGTATTTTACTGGTACGGAAGGTGGCTCAGGTATTCATCGCATTGACGACAAGGGCGTTATTCAGTGGCGTGATAGTCAAGAATTTATTGATGGCTGTATTGATGACCACTATGCCTATGGATTGAGTAAATCGGCATGGGTGCTTAAAACGCTTTTGGTGCGCTATAATATTAAGAATGGTCAGTTAACGCCCTTTGAAGATGAGGCCAAGACGCCAAGTATTGCGCTGTTGCCAAAGAATGACATTTCTTTGCATTCTACTTTGGCACATGCTTATGGGAAATTGTGGGCATGTTTTCCAGGTCGCTTTATGCAACGCATTGATCCCAAGACCGGCGCGATTGAGGCGGAAATTGATAATAAAGGCGTAGTCGCCGTAACTGATCGAAATGACGAGCTTTTTGCTTTATATGAGGATGGTCGTATCTGTGTTATTGCTGAAGATGGCAAGCCGGGCAAGGCACTGTGTACGGTTAAGGGTTTGAAAAATCCAGTACGTATTTCAGCGGATATGAAAGCAGAGCAGTTTTTAATTAGTGATCATGGATCGAATCAGGTTTTATTGGTTGACCGTCAAGGTAAGATTAAGCATCGCTATGGCTCAGCTTATGCTGCTGACGATCGTCCAGCGGGAACATTTGTGACAACAGATTTAATTAAACCGATGGGTACTGGCTTTGATCACCTCGGCCGCGTTTGGATTCCGGAGGGCGTTAAAAGCTGTAAGCGCGTGACAGCATGGAGCCAAACCGGTGCATTGCTTGATCAGTTTTGGGGTCAGGCAGATTATGGTGCGATGGAAGGGTGGCCAATCTTTAGAGATGCCACACGTTTTATTGCCCATGGCATTGAATTTAAATTGGACCCAGACCCACAGCCGATGCTACGCAAAACTGAAGAGCAGGCCGAGCTGTATCATCCGTCCTTGGCGCATAAGCGTGGTGTGGTTATCACCTATAAAGGTCAGGATTTTGCTGTATCTATGCCTGGATTTAATCGTGGCACTGACGTCTACATTCTGCGTCGCGATGAAAAGGGCGTGTTTGTGCCCTGTGTGGTTATTAATAAAAACCAACGTGGCAAGGGTGCTGGTAAGGCATGGATCGATCACAATGGTGATGGCAAACGTAGTGATGATGAAGTCACGCAGAATGTTGATTGGCCGACACTGTACTGGTCAAACGGTCATGTTCGTCCTGATATGACGTTGATGACGGTTAAGGGTGACTTGTATCATTGCAGCGGTTTAAATGCTCAGGGTGTTCCGCAGTACGATTTTTCTAAACCTAAGAAAATCGCAAACTTTCCTAAGACCGTTATCTTGCGTAGCTCAGGCTCTACACCAGTTATTGATAATGCCGGTAATGTCTCTGATGGCTTAGCATGGCTTACGGTTGATGGCCGCAGTGGTCGCTATCCGAATAAATTTGGGCGCCATGATGCGCCGGCTGCACGTCGCGGGCAAATTATTGCGGCATTCCGTGCTAATGGTGTGGTCGAAGACGTTCCCGGTATAGGGAGTATGACGGCAATTAGTGGTGACCGTGGCGAATGGTTCCTGATGAGCATGGATGGCATGTATATTTCCAGCATTTGTCAGGATATTAAAAGTAATTTAGTACTTGATGACACATTAATTGGTGGCGAAAGTTTCGGCGGCTATATCTGGCGTGATCAGGCAACTGGTAAGGTCTTGGTGCAATTGGGTGGTGCCAGTTATCGTCTTATGGAAGTGACAGGACTAGAGTCCTGTGTGGTGGATATACAGAGTATCAAGATTAGTGAAGAGCAAATAAAAGAAGGCATACGCATTGCCCAAAAACGTCAGGAACGTAGTGGGGCTGAGCCGGAACGTTTACGTATTGCTAAATTACGTGATGTGCCGAATAAAGCTCCACCGGTTATGCAGGCACTTTCGGAGCCACTTTTAACGGGCGCAGTAGATGTGCGTGTAGTCACAGAGGGTAACCCCGGTCAATGGTGGCGTGCTGCTATGGGTGTTCGCGGTAAAGATTTGGTAGTCGCTTGGCAGGTTGCGGATTCAAGCCCATGGATGAATGGTGAAAATAAATTTACACATGCCTTTATCGGCGGTGACTGTGTGGATATGAAGTTTGATATTCCAGGCCGCGGCCCAGTTCGGGTTTTAGTCGCGCCCGTACAGGGCAAGCCAATGGTGATTTATTCTCAGCTTGAGCCGGTAAAAGGTGCAGAGCCAATTACCTATGCCGTTGCGAATAATATGGCCAATGCAACTAAATTGGGACAAGTGCGGCGCATTGATAATGCGAAAGTGCAAAAAGATGTCGGCTTTAATACCTACACCTTATTAGTGACGATTCCTTTGTCTGAAATTGGACTTGATCAAGCCAAGGGGAAAGAAATTACTGGTGTCTTGGGTGTTATCTATTCAGATCCAAGTGGTGCAAATCGTGCGGCTCGCCTCTACTGGCACGATAAAAAGACTGGTTTAGTTAATGATGTGCCAAGTGAAGCGCGTCTAGATAGCAAACGCTGGGGCCCTATAGATGTGGATAAGTAAGGTGTCCTAGGAGCGTGGTGGGACGTAAAGGGGTGATGGCGTTTGCTATCACCCTTTTGTTTTTCAACGGCAAACGATGCGTGCTGAGGTAAAGACATGACACAAGCACAGAGACTGTTTATTTTAGCTGGTGATAGGAGCAGCGCTTATTTCCCTCGCATTTCTTTATGTACTGATGGAGGGAAGGCCCGATGAATCAAACTTCAAAACATTCTGTCGCGTGTAGTGTATGTTGTATAATAATCGTGCTACTTGCATCATGTGCTGGTGGAGCTGACCGACGCCTTGTACAAGACCCTACTGCCTTGTCGCTTTACAAAACTGGCGCTGATATTGCGATGCTGCGTATACCGGCTGGTACGTATGTGACGAACGCGGGTGGGGAGCAACGACGTGTTGTGATACAGCAGGATTTTTTACTCGGGCAACAGGAAGTGTCGCAGGCCTTATGGTCTTCATTGATGGATAGAGCCAATCCCAGTTGGATCCAGGGGGATGCCTTGCCGGTTGAGTGGGTGACTTGGGAGGAGTGTCAGGAGTTTCTGCGACGATTATCACTGCGCGATGGCCGCAGTTATCGTCTTCCGACACAGGACGAATGGGTTTATGCCTGCTATGCGGGCCGCGATGACGCGCTCGGTGATGGAAATAAACATAATTACGTGCACAGCAGAGAGCTAACACCAGTTGAAGAGTGCCCCATCAATGACTGGGGTCTACGTGGAATGAATGGCAATGTGTGGGAGTGGTGTGCTGACATTTTAACAGACGGTAAGCATGCCATGCGTGGTGGTTCCTGTAATCTCTATCCCCATTGGTGCGCTATCAACGATGTACTTATCTATCCCCAGCATTTTAAGCATGAGCGACGTGGTCTACGCTTGGCAACTGATCTCACAGATGCGGAACGGGCACGTCCGCAGCAGTAAGAGGATCCTGCTCGTAAATACGTTATTGGGTCTTGAGCCATGCATCTTTGCTCTTTGTCAATTCATCGTCTCCGTTTTCGAATACACGCTTCTTAATCTTGGAGAAATATTGTCATGCGCTTCAAGTGATAGAAACAGGGCTTAGCGTGGCTAAAAACCGTATGTGATTTGTGTGCTGCATCTAAGTGTGCATGGGGACACTGCTTGTCGGATTTGCACTGACTTCAGTTTGATTGCTTCCTGCTCTTGTGGGTCCCAGTTAACGCTATCTTCGGGGACTGCTTGCCGGCAATTGAGGGCGTAGCTTATCTGCATGTGGATACTGCTGAAACTGCCCTAGGCTGGAGGGGTAAGCTACGGCAATCACGAGTGAGGTAGAGTGTGCGTAAGTTAATGTTACAGATTGTTTTATTTGTTTTATTGTTGACCGTTTCGCTGGGTCAGGTAGCGGCGGCGGTTCAGATTAATGAAGCGGGAGATCTGCGATTTCTTGTTGATGAAACCTATCAGCGGCAGCATCCTGCGCTTCCTAAGCGCGTCAGCTTATGCAGTGGTGTAGGCTCTAAATTTATTAAAGACGGCTGGCGTATTTATGGTGCAGGCATATTGGGACAAATTGGCATTAATGCCGGTGATATTCTCACCCAAGCGGAAGTAGATAGGGGCCCCAAGTACGGGCTGTGGATGGAAGCAGAGCTTGCGGAACGGGCAGGCGGTAAATCACGTCATGTGCCATTTGAGGTAATCGCTCTGAAACCAAGCGGTTTGCTGGTCAGCTATAAGGCGAGTATTAATGGTGGTTTGGTCGAAGCGACCTTTAGCGATCCAGATGGATATAATTTACAAGCAAAAAATAAGTGGCGTCGTTTTTATTATCTACAGCGCGTAAAACAGGAATTGATCCGTTCAGGTATGTTAGAGCCCAAACGTAATATGTATATGCAACGGCAAGAGCGCTTTCATGGTATGAAGGGGAAAATAGAAGCATGGGATTATGCATCGCAAGTTCTTAGTCATGCAGAATGGGAGAAAATCAATTTAATGAGCCAGGTTACTAGTGCTGCGTCTACGAGTGATGAAAAAGCGGATGTAAATAGCTATGACATCAGTGTGCGTTATGATAAAAACGATGATATGTTTTTATTAGAGGCGCGTGATGAGTCAGCGCCACGTGAGGAGATCGATCCAAATAAAGCGCCTTATAAGGTGTTGGGGCCCAATATGATGTTTTATGGGTTTTCCGTGATTAATCAGCGAGGCGTTACTTTGGGTCAATTGACGAAAAAAACGTTGGCGCCTGCGCTTGGTGTCCACGTTTGGGATCAGATGTTTTGGATTCAAGAGCCGAATAATGCAGCACAGGTCTCCTTTGGTAATACGCCAGTCGATGCGCGGGCTTTATATTCAAAGGCGAAAAACATCGAACGCAGTCGATATCGAAATGCCGTTGTATCGATGAGTGTGTTTAAGCCGAGTAATTTTCGTTTGGATTACCGTGCTAGTTTTGCTCATGGCTTGTTTTCGGTGCGCTTGACGCGCCAGGCAGAACGTGGATCTGAAGTCTATGCGCAAGATGCGCGCGAATGGACGCTCACAGAAATTATAAATATAATGGCTTTAGACGGTGCGATAAGCGCAGCTGAGTCAGCGAGCTTAGAGCGCTTGCTCACAGCAGGTCCGCTTAAGGGTGCGGATGCAGTAGCGAGCACAGCGCTTGCCGTTCCTGATCAAGTCTATGCCTGTAGCATGCTAGAGTCTGGTGTTGTGGTATTGCGAGCGCCAGCAACTGCCGCACCGAGCAAGCCATTATACACTGAATTTGGTATCTGGGTTGATCAGAAACAAGATGGTGTACAGGTTGCGAAAACTTTTCCGCGCAGTTTGAGTCAAGGCCTTGGACTTTGGGTTGGTGATACGATTACGCATATCGAGCGTTTTGGCGAGCAGCTCTCCTTGGCAACAAATGATGTGGCTTCTGATGCAGGCGCCGAGTTGTTTAGTACCGTTTCGGATTTATATGCGAATAACATGAAGCCAGATGTGAATTTTTCTATGACGGTGCGCAAAGCAGGCGGCCTCAAGGTCGTTTATACGTGCTCGCTTGAGCGGGGTTTGCTTTTGGCGCATATTTATGGCCCGCGATCCAATGCGGGCACAGCAATTACTAAGGATAATGTACAGGCTGAGTACGCGATTATTAAATCCGAATTATTTAAATTGTTAGCAGCAGATGGATCGATGTCGCAGGAAGAGCAGCAACAATTATCGGTTCTTGATGCATTCGTGCTCAATGACTTTGGAACTGTTTCACAAGATGGACCACCGGTGGGAATGCAGAGCACAGCAGCAGAAGGGGGCAGCGCTGCGGACACGGGTCCAGAACTGGCCCTTGATGATGCGGTACCAGCAGCAGATCTAGCTAATAGTGTTGGAAAAGTAAAAACCTTTACAGCCGGCGATCCAGCAACC
>CBDUFM010000155.1:0-6478 GCA_965366325.1 uncultured bacterium | reverse complement strand
GGGAAAACGTCGACCATGAGCCGATATTAAGCAGTATTGCTTGGGCTAAACAGACTTACGACATTGATGAGCGACGCGTTTTTGGTTGGGGATATTCGCACGGAGGGTTTCGTTATGGTGTATTGGGAGCTGCGGCTCAAGATGTGTTTGCGGGTGTCTGCATAATGGGCGGTGGTGTACGCAAGCCGCAGTCTGAACTACGCAGCTTACATTATTATCTCATCCATGGTGATGCCGATAATACGGTCAATGTCAGTTCTGCACATCGTGCACTGGAAATCCTGCGTGAAGCGCAATTCCCTGTGGTTTATAGAGAATTAACAGCTGAGGGTCATGGGGTATCGGGGTCGCATAAATCATTCGCCGCACGTTGTGATGCATTGCGTTATTTTCACCGCTTGCGTAATCCTCATGTGCCGCTGAGTAAGCAAGAGCAGCAGTCTATAGAGGAAGCAACGGCAGCGTTGAGTGCTAAGCGCATTTCGGTTAAAAAAGTTTTTCCTGCATTACCTCTTATAGCGGGACAGGCAGCGGATACATTACTCATTAAAGCAGCGGAAAGTGAAGATGCTAAAGTACTACAAGCCGTTGCTGTGACCGCTCAGCATTATCAGTTTAGTGCTGAGCTTGCGCCAATCTTAGCTAATATGCTTCGTCATAAAAAGAAGCAGGTTAAAGAGGCAGCGCTTGTAGCCTTAAGCCAGGCTGCGCAATGGAATCATAAGCAGGCTATGCAGCAAGTGCTGAGTTATTTACAAGATGAAGGGGAAAAGGACAGCGAGCGTGCCGTGATGCTTATGCAACTTGGTCGGTCAATACCATTACAATTAACTTGCAATAATGTTCAAAAAGATCTATGTGCGTTGTTTATTGAATTACTCAATCACGATAGCGCGAAACTGCGTACGGCAGCGATTACCTCGTTGATGGGTGCTGCTGGCGGACAAGCGGAGGCTCACAAAGGAAAAATTGCAGCAGAGCAAATGTCCGAATCGCCGCGTAGTGGTTTCGGCTACCACCCAAAGGCTAGTGATGAAAAGCGTGCGGCAGCAATAGCGCGTTGGCAAACATGGTTAGCAACTAAGACTGATGCGTTAGGAAATTAAATATGTTTATGAAACTGTTATTTATTTGCCTTGTACTCCTGCCGATGCTTATGTGGGCAGTTGAGCCGCCAGCGGGTACTCCCACGACAAAGGTTTTGCGTTATCAGCATGATGGCGGACTGGAATATTGGCTGTATCAGAATCAGCAGACAGCAGCTGGCCACAAGCCACCATTACTGATTTTTTTACATGGCAAAGGCGAAACCAGCATGGCCAGTCTTTTAAAATGGGGGCCACCAAAACACGCAGAGCAAGGTAAAGAATTCCCTGGTATTGTCGTTGCACCCTTATCGCCCAACGGTGAATGGTGGCGTAACGATCGTCTGATCGTATTTGTCGATAGCATAGCAAAAAAATATGACGTAGATTTGCATCGCATTTATATTACGGGCTTATCTATGGGTGGTTTTGCGACGTGGAATGTAGCGACGCATTATCCCGGTCGATTTGCTGCAATGGTGCCTATTTGTGGTGGTGGTAATCCCGCATTAGCAGCTGCGATTAAAGACATGCCGTGTTGGGTCTTTCACGGCAGTTTAGATAGGGTGGTGCGACAAGAGGCAAGCGATGACATGGTCAATGCTTTAAAGCAACTTGGCAGTGCTGTACGTTATACTGTTTATCCGCAAGAGGCGCATGCCTGTTGGATTCGAACGTATGCCAATGAAGAACTGTATACCTGGATCTACGCTCAGCGCCGTGAAACAGCTGCAGATATTGATCCACATGCAGCATTAAAGCATCGTTTACGAACGGGCATTGCTGTGGCAGTAACGCCACGTTTATTGGACAAGACAGATGTACAGACGAAACGCCTGCGGCTACAGTGGACAAATCAAACAGCGTATAGTGCGCTGCTCACGGCAGTTTTAGACAGCGGCGCTATCCTGCACGCTAACGTGGACAAAGAGCCGCTACTGATTCGAGCAGGAGAAAGCCTTGAACAAATAGTTCAATTAGAAGGTTTGAAAACCGAGCCAACAGATTATGGACCTCTGCATCTACAGTGGTCGATTCAGTACCAGCATGATGAGATTAAAGACCAGCTATTTAAACAGGCGTATGTTTTTCGCGTGACGCCGATTTATGACCTGAAAAAACAGGCCATTCGTATTGATGGTGATTTACGTGATTGGTCATCAGCGTGGATTGTCGTTGATAAGGCCGCTGAACGCTTGCGTGCAGATAAGGATGCTGTCGATACGCAGTGCCGTTTTAAGTTTCAGCTTGCCTATGACGAACAATTTATTTATGTCGCAGTCTTGGTTACGGACGATGTCTGTTTATTTAATCCGCGAAAAAATGTGTGGGATCAGGACGGTGTTGAGTTGCGTCTGGATGCTCGTCCACAGGAGCAGCGTCAGACCTATGTAGATTGGCAGGACTATTTACCGTTTTTACTTAGCCCACAACCCGAAGGTGGCTTTACTGTATGGAATCAAAAACAACTGCCACCGGGTACACAGATGGATGCGCAGATACGAATGGGCCACTATACCGTAGAAATGGCGATCCCTATTGCTTACGTTGAACAACGTGCAGGCAAAGACTGGAAACGTCTGCGGATAAATCTAGCCGTGAACGATTTTGATCAGCTTGATAAGCGTGGACCACAACTCTGGTGGTATCCAGATTGGCGTGGCTCAACGGACTCACGATTAGAGGGAACCTTTGAACGTGTTCCTTAAAGGAAGACGGGTTGAATCCAAGCACAATCACCAGTAGAGGCAAATATTTTAGCGCGCACATATAATTCATCACCCTTACAGTGGTAACTTGGATTATGTCCACATTGCGTGCTTAAAATCTTACCATCTTTACCAATGAAATGTGTTTCAAAGCGGACTTCATCCCACTCTTTAATAGTGAATGAAATTTCTTGTGCACTGCGGTTTAAAGATTCGAGTTTAATGCGCGTTGTGGCGATAAAATTACCTGCTTTGAGTGCAGCTACTATCGCCGCTTCGCTTAATTCATCGGCCCATACTTCTATCCATCCCGTGGCAATTTTATCGGTATAGGGGTCAAAGCGGCGTTCGGGGCTAAAGTGATGACAGTCATCACTAGCGACCCCCCAAATACATTGACCAGCGCTGAGGACTTCGTCCCAGATTTGATCAGTAGAAGGGTGCTCTGCATTGCCGGCGCTATTGCAGGTCCAGCCGCCATTCCATACCTCGAAGGAATCTGCTTCTGGTACTTGTCGTATTTCATTCGCGCCCCAAGACCATTTCCAGTTTGGGTGATTGAGGGTGCTAAAGGCATCTTGCGCTTTAATTTGTTCGACTGCGTGAGCGAGGCCGCTGCTGATGTCCGTATACTGTTCGCGGAGTTCAAATTCTGTGCGCATGCCAATTCCATTAACATGTATGGAACGGTAGCGTGGCTCTGAGAGACCAGCACTGAATTCACTGCCGCTGATGACAAGGAATTTATCGTCCGTAACCGCGCACTCACTTGGATCGGTAATGCAATTGTGGTCGGTGATCGATACAAAATCAAAACCAGCCTGACGATAAGCTTCGGCTACGACAGGCGGTGCAGAATCGCCATCTGAGTTTGTTGTGTGGCAGTGTGTGTTTCCAGCGTAAAAGGGCATAACAGTTCCTGGTGGCAACGCCGCAGTATATTTCGTCACGGGTAATTGGAAGCCAAATGTGTAAATTGATCTACATATAGCACATGGTTCTTCAAATGTAGACATATTGCTGGAAAAATGTGCGAATGTTATGAATCAATGATTGATAAAATAGAACCCCAATACGTGCTGAAGTTTACTAGGCAGGTGCTGCGTGCTTGGCGAGGAAGGGCGCGCTCAGCGCTGTGGCATGTCGGCACCAGCGTATCCGCGTAGATGAAAGCCTTTGCGCTTCTCCGAGTCACTAGCAAGCTACGCGTTCATGAAACGAGTAGCGATCATAGGTGCCGGTGCAGCAGGATATTTTGCCGCAATAAATATAGCAGAAATGCGCCCTGATCTGCAGCTTGATCTGTACGAGGCGACTCAGCAAACCCTATCGAAAGTGAAAATTTCAGGCGGTGGTCGTTGTAATGTAACCCATCACTGTTTTGAGCCGCGACAGCTGGTTACGAATTATCCACGCGGCGAACGTGAATTACGTGGACCCTTTCATCAATTTGGTCCACAAGAAGTGGTCGACTGGTTTGCTGCTCGTGGTGTAGCGTTAAGAGTTGAAGACGATGGGCGGATGTTTCCCCAATCTAATTCATCGCAAAGTATCATTGATTGTTTTAAGCAGGCCGCACAAGCAGCGGGCGTACAGCTACATAAGCAAGCCGCTATCACCGCTGTGCAACGGTGTGCCGATGGTTTTACTATTAATAAAGATGCACAGGCAAATATAGACGCGGTTGTGCTAGCGACCGGTTCGTCAGCAAGTGGACGGGCATTAGCAGCCAGCCTTGGACATCGCATTGTTGATGCAGTGCCGTCTTTATTCACTTTTAAGACCGACGCATGGATTCATGCTTTGGCTGGTCTTAGTGTTGCGCATGCAGAGCTACACTTACAGGATTTGGATAAACCGTATTCTGGCGCTGGTCCAATTTTATGTACCCATTGGGGCATCAGCGGCCCTTGTGTGTTGCGTGCATCGGCTTGGGCCGCACGTTCCCTGCATGCTCTCGCCTATAAAACGTGCTTCACTATAAATTGGCTACCGCATAAGGATATTTCAGCGTATATAGCGCAGCAACGGCGCGAACATGGCAAAGCAAAAGTAGCAAATGGAAAACCGCAGGATATTCCCAAGCGTTTATGGCTAGCGCTGTGTGAGCAGGCCGCCGTTGATAGCGACAATAATTGGTCGCAAGTAAGCAAGGCCGGCATCGCAGCGTTAACCCGATACGTTCACGCCTGCCCCATACAGATGCACGGCAAAACGACCTTTAAAGAAGAGTTCGTCACCGCTGGTGGTGTGGCGCGCGAAGAAATTAATTGGAAAACGATGGAAAGTAAACTGCAGCCGGCAGTCTATTTTGCAGGTGAATGCATTGATGTTGATGCCATTACCGGTGGTTTTAATTTTCAGAATGCATGGACGACGGCGTATGTAGCAGCGCAGTCAATCGCAGCGCAGTAGAAGCAGGCACTGCGTAAGCTGCAAGCAGTTACGGCGGGTCCATGTAGACAGAGCGGATTTCCGCTTCGCTACATACCTGTCCATCAACAGTAATTCGACCACGGCAGGCCGCCATTCGTGAGCGCACACGCACAGCTTCAACTTCGATGCGCATTTGGTCACCAGGGTATACTGGCCGGCGGAATTTGACTTTATCAATGCTCATAAAGAAAGGGATTTTACCCTTATTACCGGGGCTACTAAGGAGCATAACTGCACCTGTTTGCGCGATGGCTTCGATTTGCAGTACGCCCGGCATTACAGGGTTGTCAGGAAAGTGGCCAGCAAAAAACGGCTCATTAATGGTGACGTTCTTAATACCCACAATATATTTATTGGCTTCAAATTCTAAAATACGGTCAACCAAAAGCATCGGGTAGCGATGCGGTAAATGTTCGAGGATTTCTTTAATGTTTAGGACAAAGCTGGGTTTTTCTTTTTCTTCAACACGCTTTTGAATAGCTTTAACCAGGGCAGTGTTTTCAGTGTGGCCAGAGCGGACTGCGATAATGTGTGCATTGATGCGACGACGGCTGAGGGCGAGGTCGCCAATTAAATCCAACACTTTATGCCGCGCTGGCTCGTCTGGGAAACGGAATTCATTATCAATGAGTTTTTCACCATCAAAAACACAAGTGTTTTGGTAGTTGGCACCTTGGCCTAGACCTAATGCACGCAGTTGGTCTACTTCTTTTGCTAAGCAGAAAGTACGTGCCGGCGCAATTTCATTGAAAAAGTTATCTTCGTTGATTTCTAGCTCGAGCATCTGCGCGCCTTTAAAGACGCCACCGTGATCATCGAGTGTGTAGGTGATTTTCAATCCATCTGCGTAAGGCAGTGCGACAATGCTGGCCTGTCCATTGGTCACAGAGATTGGTGCATCAATGTCGATGGTGCGACGAGAGGCCTCTTGTTCAATAATACCAGCCTTGCGCAGGCAGTCGCCAAATTCAACGGCACTGCCATCGAGACCAGGTAATTCAACCGCATCAATTTCAACAAATAAGTTATCAATGCCGAGACCGGTTGCCGCTGCAAGAAAATGTTCGGTGGTATGCACTTCAACATCACCAACAGCAAGCGCCGTGCGGCGCATGCGCTGACACAGTAATTCTGGGCCTGCGTGTAGCGAGGGACTATCGGGTAAATCCGTACGTACGAAAACAATGCCCGTATTCACAGGCGCTGGTTTAAAGGTGACGTTACAGGTTTCACCAGAATGGAGGCCAA
>CBDUFM010000154.1:0-6491 GCA_965366325.1 uncultured bacterium | reverse complement strand
AAGACGAATACTTTACCTTCAGTCACTTTAGTGATAATTTCATGACTGATGCAGAAATTATGGAAATGCCCAAAGTCTGGGTTGTCGGTGGTGATGGCGGCATGGGTGACATCGGTTTTCAAAATGTTTCTAAAGCCGTTTTACAAAATCGTCCCAACGTAAAATTACTAATGCTTAATACGCAAGTCTATTCTAATACGGGCGGACAAAATTCCGACTCATCAGTCATGACCGGTGGCTTTGATATGAACCAAGCCGGCCTCGCAACCGAAGGTAAAATGTCAGAAATGAAATCGGTTGTCGAATCATTCCTTGGCGGCCATGGCTCACCCTTCCTGGCACAGGTCTCCATGGCCAATGCTGCCAACATGTACAAGGCTATGATAGATGCCATCTGCTACCGTGGCTCGTGCTTTATTCAGGCATTCACCACCTGTCAGCCTGAACATGGCGTCGGCGACGACTCCTCACAACGCCAAGCACTTGCTGCACGCGACAGTCGTTGTGTGCCTGAATTCGTTTCCAATCCATCACTCGGTGAAATGTTAAGTGAGAATTTTAGCCTCAAAGGCAATGCCAACAGTAAAAATGACTGGTGCAAAAAAGTCATTCCTGGAAGCAAAGAAAAATTCAATTACACCGTTGCCCATTGGGCGTTTACTGAAGCCCGCTTCCGCCTGCATCACAAAATTATTAAGGATGGCAATATTGATGGCCTGATCTTCCTCGATGATATTCTGAAAAATATTACCATGGATGACATAATTCATCGCTATCATCTCGTAAAAGGCCACCGTGCCTTCATTCCTAAGGATGGCGTTTACGCCACCGAATATAAAGACGATGGCACCGCTATTCACCATGTCATCTCACGACAAATGGTCGTTTTCTGCATTGAGCGCCGTCGTAACTGGCGCATGCTGCAGAGTCGCTTGGGCATCGTCAACCCAGATTACGAAGAACAAAAAGAACATCTCAAAGCCCTACAGACAAACGCAGACGCCAATTAAAGGTTTTTATCTTTTAGAACCAACACAGCCACGGTATCTGCCGTGGCTGTGTTTTTTGTAGCGTCACTTAGTTGTGGTTTGGACACCAATCAGCAACAATACTCGTATAGCCATCTAAATACTTCTGGTATTGCTCAGGCAATCGCTGCGCAAATTTCTGAGCCGCTTCTGGCCATGCCCATGGACATTCAATATGCGCCCTACGTGGCCGCAAACCAAGCGCCGCCGATAAACGGAGCGTTGCTTCTGTATTCGATTCCGCTGCGTGATAGGTATTGGCATCAAACAAAATTAAATCACCAGGCTCGCTTAGCACTGGTACACAGCCTTCAACGTCAAAACCCTGATACCATTCCTGCGGACCGTCGACACGGTGAAAACTACGCCCACAGGCACTGGCCACAAAACCCTGCGGCGGCTGCCAGTCCTCTTTATGTGAGCCCTGAATGACATGGATACCGCCATGACTCGGCCGAGAGCCTGTTAAATAAAACCACGCCGAAAATCCATTAAAATCAGGATGCGGCTGATTTAATACCTCATTCGCCGAACACGGCTGCTGCCCTTCCGCTAAGCGACTTTGGTCGGTATGCCAACGCACCACGCCCTCACCCTGCGCACGCGCTATGCACGCCGAACGATGAAAACATAAATCATCTGTACCGTGCAAGGCTGCAATTAAATCCATGTACGGCTGATGCGCCAACAATAACAACGCCTCCTCTGATTGCTCAACAAAATTCATACACGTGCGTGAACCCCATTCCTTATTGAGACCAGCGCCTGCCGTCGCTGCGCGAACACCCTGTTTCAGACGTTCTAGCAATGGCTCATCGAGCAGCCTACGAACAACCGCAAAACCATGTTGATTTAAACAGTCTGCAATAGCGGCATGCGCCGTTGCCGCAAAGCTAAAAGGGGCGCAGATCTCTGCGTCATCAAGCACTGGTATGTCGGCTTTGCCACGGGACTCTCGCATTGTCTTTTCCTCTGTCTTTTTCTCTTGGGGTGAGACTCCAAGTATATGCTGAACCATGGTCACTGACCATATCCACAGATGCTATACACATGTATAAAACTGCTGTACATATAGTGCTATTTACCTATTTTACAGATATGAATATATATAGCATGTATTTTACTGCTCATTTCAGCAAGCGACAGCCATGCTAGTTGCAGCCGGTCACAGCAATCACCCCGTCGACTTTCGCTTTAGTCGTGATGCTGGATTCCCCTATTGGACTTTCGCCCTGTTTCACAAAGGCAGCATAATCATCACCAGTCGCGGTCAGCACATCAGCGTACAAGCCTACGACGTACACTGCATAAAACCCGATACCCCCTACCAGACACAGATCAATCCTGGCTGCCGTTTTTGGCAGGGTGATTGGATACTCGGTGAACCACGCCCAGAGTGGATCGATTTAATGCAGTGGCCTGAAATTATGCCCGGCGTATTGCACATAAATATTGCGCGATCCAAACACAGAGAACAGATTAAAACTGATTTTCATAACGCGGTTCTTGCCTGCCAAAGCGATAGCCCCCATGCACAAACACGCGCCCTCCATGCGCTCGAAGGCGTACTTCTAGATTGCCAAGGCATTGATTACAGCGCTTCGGCATTAGACCCCCGTATTATCAAAGCCATCGAAATACTCTCCAGCAATTTTGATCACTATCTTGATGTCGAATTAATAGCCCAACGTGTTGGGTATTCCCCTTCGCGTTTTGCCCATGTTTTCCGTGAACAAGTAGGCACATCTCCAATGAGCTATCGCGAAGGAGCACGTCTACGCCAAGCCAAACAATTATTACTTGGCACCAATTTGACTGTTCAAGAAATTGCCAGCAGTCTTTTTTACGAGAGCCCCTTTCATTTCTCTAAGCGTTTTAAACAACGCATGGGTTGTGCCCCCACACACTTTCGTCAGCGCATGCATGAGCCGGGTTTTCTAGCAACACTGCCATCCACCTAAGATGCATTTATCAAGGCGCTTGCTGCACACTTGCGAACAGGATGGTGACGAGGAGCATAGTTCTCCACACTAGTTTGAGTGCACCCTCAGCAAAGAGATTATGCCTACCACCTGGATTCATCCGCCCTCCGAAGGTCTAGCCCCCATGAAGGCCTCGCTCTGGCCTCGTGAACGCAAACTGCTTTCGCTTCCCGACGATCATGATGCGCGCAAATGTGGAATCAGCTTCGAAGCACGACTCAAAGAACTAGCGCAGCAAGATGCACGCAATCCGTGGCCAGCACTTTACGCTGAGGCCCAAGATAATCTTGATACACAAGAACATCCACATCGCTCGCACAGCGCCCTCATCTATATGTTGCTTGGGCAACGCCTTTTAATCTCCATGCATGGCGAAAACGCGACACCCTGCTACAGCAACGCTTCTGGCATCTGCACCGCACAGCAACTCCTAACGCAGCTGCTCAGCCTCGCCAAGCACCCGCACATACATGACCAGGGCCGCGTGCTTTTCATTGAAGCCACATTATTCTATCTGCGCCATTTAAACTCTCATCCAGATATGCAACGACGCTGCTTAAGTAACGCGATTACACTACTGCGGCTGCTGCCCGATTGCGCGCAATTACAACATGATATCGCCACTGAAATCCATGCCTGTTTCAAAGAAAAACCGATACTCTCGCGGATTAAACAACAACCAAGTTACCAATTACTGATTCAGGAATTAGAGCTTGTTGATTGGCAACGCGATGAGCGCTCATTATTACCAATTTCGCAAAAGAGCGCCGCCCACACGCACAGCGACAAACAAGAAATAGCTACGGTAGAAAGCACTGGCTCAGAAAATGACGCACACCTTGCAGCAAGCAGTCAGCACGACACAAAACAACAGATCAGTGCACATGCGAAAAAACTACATACCGACTGTAATCAACTCCTTCAACAAGTTCAGCAACTCGAAGATCACGCCATCTACGCAGTTTACAAAAAATACCAAGACCTGCGCCACGCCCTCAATGACGCTGAGCTAAGCCCTGATGAAGCTGCGTCTGCTAGTGGTACACTTCATCACATAAAAGAACGCATACGACAGTATCTCAACGACAGCATGCGTCATGGACTTGCCCAGCGTCTTGGCTTTCAGGACGAACTCGGTATTGATCTTGACCAATGCGCTGCCATTGCAAATCCAGAGCAAACAAGCGAAGCTGAAGATCTCGCATTCAGTTTAGGCAATGATCAACTCAGCGAATTTGAACAACGCTTTAACCAAGCTCAGCTTGAAACAGATATTCCTTGCCGCGCAGGACCGACTTGGCCGCATGCATACTATAGCGAAGCATGCACAGCCTTTGAGCAGATGCTCAACCTGTGTGAGGAATATCAAAACCAGCGACCACGCGAGCCACTCAAAACCCATCAGCATGTCTGGCACAGCCTCAATAAATCCTTTAACCGCATCCGTGACGTCTTTGCCTACCGTACAGCATCCTCTGATAATAGCCAAGACCGCGCCGCATTAGTCGCCATCCAAAAACGCCTACCCGATTTAATCACAAGCTGCGGCGAACGAGCACACCAAATACGTCAACATTACTTTGATATTTATATCACCTGTACTGCACTTATTAACCGCTTGGACCTCATTGATAATAAAAGCAACGACGCAAGACAGAGCGCCCTGAGTCATTTCAAACAAGTCCTAGGCTTCTTTCAGCAACATCCGATCCTCAATCACGATTGGAACAGGACACCACTCATTAACAGCCTGCTGCAGCTGCATCAGCTATGTCTTAATGCAAGCGACCTCAACAACGCCACCGAATGCCAAAACATTTTACAGCACGCATTAGGCGATAACGATTATGAGAATAAAAGTTATCACCAAGGTCTTATCTTAGCCCTGCACGCCTGCCTACTAAAATCTATTCACAATCCTCCAAACAATAACCAAAACGATACACAAAATGACACGCAAAACGACAGCGCTGCTCTTCACATAAACATCGAGCAAGGACAGGTTTTACAGTGGCATCAAAATCTAACGCAGCACTGCCTCGCCATTGATGAAACAACAGTCTTTGAACGCGCCACTGAAACCTGCTACACCTATTTGCTTACCCATAGGTACCTCAAACAACAAGTCGTGGTACCTGATGATGACATGTCAGGCTCAGCATCAACATGGTTACACGAGCAAGCACAACACCCATTCGGCCGTGCGCCGAAATTACACAATGCCACCTTCCTTGCCTATGCACAGCTGCTCCGCTGGCAGCTCCACCAGAAAGCGTCCACACGATTACTCCGTAATATATGGCGTCGCTGCTGGACCAGTCTTGTTGATTTTATCCAAACGGATCCAATAAGCTTAGAAAAACTACGCGCATTCCTAATCTGCGCATGCCCTGAAATAATCGACAGCGGCAAACATGAACTCGCTTATGATATAATCACCTGCCTGCATCAAAGCTTTTCGAAGCCGCACTGCGTCGAAGCCCTACTCAGCCCAGCCTGTCAACTAAGCAAATGGATTAGTGATCACAACTTGCTCTATAATCCCAACTCGCGCTTTGACACACACCTCGAGCACGACGCCCTGCGCGCAGAATGGGAAGAACGCTTTGCCGATCACTCCTGCATCGCATTGCTAGCGCATAGCACTAAACGCAGAAATTACATGCGCCACCTTGAGGTCCAACAAGAAGCAGACACTCATACTGCTACTACTACGACTGCACAAATGACCGCATCTTTTGCTCGCGCCGCTCAAAGCTACGCTGCAAGTTTATGCTCGCTTCATAACTGGCAGGCCGTCCATGCAATTTCAATCAAGCTTAAGCAGCACGCTGCAAGCATAACGCAAGCAGAAAATACCAATGCCCAGAAAGAACTAGATAACAGCTACGGGCAAATTCTATTTTACTTAGCCAACAGCAGTTTACAAAAACAACACCTAGAACAATTATGGCAACGTCATCTGAGCCATGGCCATTTACAGCGCGCATTGCTACACAGCCACTGGCACTACATCAGCACATGGAAAGGTTTTAGTAAGGACGTTCCAATCGATGTCATGGAAAAGCTCGTAGAGACCGTCGGCATCAAATTTTTTACTGAACATCTTAATCAGCAATTCGTCGATGCACAAATACAACTCATACATGCTTGCGACATGTATGGGATAAGCTTTGCCGAATCGATTGCGTTTCATCAACGACTGCTCGATATTTCACTCGCAGTTCATGAAGAGAATGATCGTTGGCAACAATACCCACAATTATGGCTTGCTCACTTAGCACATTTATGGAATCATAAACGTGATGCCGACGCGCTTCGCCTCCTTTGGCGCCTAGAGGATTTATTCTTCACCAATCCCAAACGCGCATACAACGACGCCCTGTCAATTAAATTATACAACAAGGTGCTACCCGCCCTCCTTGATGCCAAACGCAGTAAATTTTCCAGACGCTATGGTTTTTACCTCTTGGAAAGCCTG
>CBDUFM010000153.1:0-6525 GCA_965366325.1 uncultured bacterium | reverse complement strand
CAACGAAATGCAGGATAAAGAAGATGAAGATGATAGTGAAGAGGATAAGGAAAAGGCACGTCTAGAGCGCAAGCGCCGTGAACAGCGTCGCGCCTTCAACGAAGGTTACGGCAGTGTACTTGGTACCCGTCGTCCCGGTGGAGAGGCCGCGGCCGAGGCAAAGGCGCATGCTGCAAAAGACAAAGTGCCAGCAGAGGTGATAGAGTAACTACCTGTGAATAGTTAGTGGAATTACTGGCGAACTTAAATTACCACGCCACGCATCCTCACCGTGTGTATTGTTTTCATTATAATGAAGTTGTACGCAGATTTCTTCGTTGGCTTCGCCTGGATTGCCTGCCCAGTAGAGTTCTTCATAGTAAATGTCATTACTTAAGCTGCGCATTTCGCTAATGATTTCTAGCGTGGGGCTGTTATGGACACAGGTTTTGACATAAAACTCCTGACTTTCACCAGCGGGAATGAACATGGCTTCTAGCGATTGGCAATCACATATTGTTTCATAAAAACCGACTTGGCCACTTGACCGTGCATAAATTTGGCCGCTGTTGAATGAATGACTACCGAGTGGGTTAATCATGTCGTCCCAAACGGGGCGTTCAAATTCAATACTCTTTGTACTACAGTTCTCTACTATAATGCGGATGCGTAGCTTTTCATCTTCGCGCATTTCTGTATGTGAGAGGGCGACGCCGAGGCGCAAGCCATTATTTGCGGTGGACCAGTGCACGACCTTATTTTTCCAGAGCGCTTTATGCGCAGCGGCTAATTGTGTGTCGTAGCCAGCATGGAGCCAATCTTCCTCTGGATAGGCGTTGAGTTCTTGTATGGGGTCAAAACAGGCACAGCCGCCATCAAGCTCATCAATGTGTGGGGTTCCACAGGCAGTGACTGAAAAGAGGAAACAACAAAGAGCTGCGTAGCGCATGTAGGTGAAACGTGAGGAGGAGCTCGCTGTGACTCGCTTGCTCACTCTTGTGGAAGCGGTAATGACGGCACCGCTGCGAGCAATTGTTGGGTGTATGCTTGTTGTGGATTGTGAAATAACGCTTCGCGTGAATTGGTCTCGACAATGTTCCCTTGATGCATTACAGCGATGTGGTTGGCGAGGTGATGGACGACGGAGAGGTCGTGCGAAATAAAGAGCATCCCCAGATTAAAATCTGACTGCAATTCGCGTAGGAGGTTGATGATCTGCGCTTGAATCGATACATCGAGTGCGCTGACGGGTTCATCACAGATTAAAAGTTTTGGTTTTAAGGCGAGCGCGCGGGCGATACCGATGCGTTGACGTTGACCACCGGAAAACTCGTGTGGGTAACGTTGCATCTGCTCTGTGCGCAGACCGACGCGATCCATGAGGGCTGCGACTTGCTTATGGGCTTCAGATTTGCTGCAGATAGCATAATTCAGGAGTGGCTCGCCAATAATGTCGCGCACATTCATGCGCGGGTTTAGTGATGAATAGGGGTCTTGAAAAATGATTTGAATTTGTCGGCGCCATGCACGGAGGGACTCTTTGTCCTTAAAATCAATTTGTTTGCCATCACTGCAGACTTGGCCGGTGCTCATTGGCAGGAGACCCATCAGGGCGCGACTACAGGTGGTTTTGCCACAGCCTGATTCGCCGACGAGTCCTAGGCAGCTGCCTGCTTCAATTTCAAAAGAAATATCATCAACTGCGGTGAACCATGATTTATTTCGGCCAAAGAGGCCAGACTTAAGGGGGTAGCGAACGCTGAGATTATTAACCGTAAGGAGTGTATTCATGGTAGCTGCTCCTCGCTTGGCGCAGTGTTTCTTTCAGCACTGTTGTGAATGCAGGCACAAAAGTGAGCTTGGTCTACCTGTTCGAGTGTTATTGGTTCTGCACAAGCGGGTGTGACGTGTGGGCAGCGATTAGCAAAGGCACAGCCAGCAGGGATCTGTCCGAGTGCGGGCGGTAGGCCTTCAATAACGGCGAGTGCTTGTGTGGGATCACTGTCGATGCGTGGCACTGCGCGCATGAGGCTATGCGTGTACGGATGTTGTGGACGCGCAAGGACCTTATTGCAGTCACCAATTTCAGCGATGCGCCCTGCGTAAAGCACAGCAACGCGATCACAGACCTGATGCACCACACCAAGGTCATGGGTAATTAAGAGCATCGCCATGCCCATCGATTGCTGCAGCAATTTCATTAAATCGAGAATTTGTTTTTGTACGGTGACATCTAAGGCCGTACTTGGCTCATCGGCAATTAATATTTCCGGTTTGCAGCTTAGGGCCATGGCAATCATGACGCGTTGGCGTTGACCGCCGCTTAATTCGTGCGGATATTTTTGAATGCTGCTTTCAGGTGTCGGCAGGGCAACCTGTGTGGCTAGTTGAATGCTTTCTGCGACAGCCTCTTTTTTACTCATGCCCAAATGCAGGCGTAGGGGTTCGCAGAGCTGATCGACAATGCGCATGTACGGGTTGAGGCTGCTCATGGGATCTTGAAACACGCAGGCGATTTTATGCCCACGAATACCACGCAACTGACGTTCGTTTAATTGCAAGAGATCTTCACCGTGAAAGCTGGCTGATCCTGACTGTATGCGCGCATTTTTAGGTAAGAGTTTTAAAAGGCCTAAGGCAGTGGTGCTTTTGCCACAGCCTGATTCACCAACTAAACCGAGGCATTCACCTGCCTGCAATGAGAAGTCAATGTGATCGACGACTGATAAATCTTTGCCGTCTTTGCGGTAAGCGATGCTGAGGTTTTTAACCTCGAGTAGGGCCTTATCTGTCATTGCCGTTGTCCTGTGGGTCAAGGGCATCACGTAAGCCATCACCAAGTGTATTTAAACCAAGAAGTGTCAGGATCATCGCCCCAGCTGGGCAGATTAATAACCACCATTGATCCCAGGTCTGGTAATTCATTGATAGGCGACCGGTGTTGACTAAGTAGCCCCAAGAATCGAGTGGCACTTCGCCCCATTCGACTTGAAGACCAAGGAAGGCCAGAAAGGATTCTTCCAAAATAACTGCAGGAACGGTTAAGGTTGCATAAACAATGATGGGGCCAATAGCATTTGGTAATAAATGTCTGGTGATAATGCACCAAGTGGATGCACCGTTAACTTGAGCAGCTTCAATGAATTCGCGACTTTTTAATGAGAGCACCTGACCACGTACAATGCGTGCAGTGGTAAGCCATTGCACCGCACCGAGGGCGGCAAACAGAATGAATATATTTTTCCCGAGTACGACCAGCAATAAAATAACGATAAACATAAATGGGATTGCATAGAGGACGTCAACGGCTGACATCATAACGCGGTCAGTGCGCCCACCTTGGTAGCCAGCAATGGCACCGTAAAACACGCCAATAATTAAACTGACCAGGGTGGCGATGATGCCGACCAATAAAGAAATGCGCCCGCCGTAGAGGATGCGGCTCCACATGTCGCGGCCGAGGGTGTCCGTGCCTAGAATATGTAAGTGTGTGCAGGCTTGACCATCTAGCTGGACGCTGTGAATGTGTTCGCCATATATACGTGTTTTGTTCAGTGCAGCGCCGTCTTTTTGGATGGATTGAACGATGCCATTTTCAAGCGTCACCGCGAGTGTGTAGTGTAAGCTTTGTTGTGGGTTAAAATGTTTAATTTGAATGACGGAGCCGCTGTCTTCGGTGAAGGCATTATTTGGCGCAGCTTCGCCGACAGTGTAGATAGCATTTGGTACTGGTAGGTTTTCGTTGTCTACATTGACGATGCTGCCTTCACTGAGATCGATGCTTTGCATGCGCAGTGCGCCTGATTTTTCCTGTATTTGTTTAATCAGACCTTTGCGTCGGCCGCTGCGATAGATGGTGATGCGGTACTCTGTGGCAAGCAATTCTGTGCAGTTAAGCGTGATCGTCCTAGCATCGGCGGCGTAATCATTGAGCTGTGGGGCAGAGCCAATGCTAAAGGTGTTTTCTTGGAAGCAGGCATTGCTTTGTGAGCCAGGTGGCAGACTACCAATCCACGGGCGATGGCGGCTGGCATTTTGGCTAGTGAATAACGGAGCGCCAAAGCACAGGATATGAAAGAGAAGCACCGTGTATAAACCAAACATGGCGAGTTTATTGCGCTTAAGGCGTTGCCAGGCCAATTGTCCGGGTGAAAGTGGCTCTTGGAGCACTTGTGGTTTGCTGTCTGCGCTTGGATTATTGTTTGTCATAGCGCACACGTGGGTCGAGGACCCCATAGAGGACATCAGAAACTAAATTGCAAAAAATAATTAACGCACCGTAAATGATAACGGTACCGAGCACCATATTGATGTCGCGATTCAGCGCTGATTCTACAAAGTCACGGCCAAGACCGGGTATTTGAAAGATTCGTTCGACCACCAATGAGCCGGTTAAAATAGCAGCAATGGCAGGACCGAGAAAGCCTACAATCGGAACCAGTCCGCCACGTAAGACATGGACAATAATGATGCGCCATTCGGATAAGCCCTTGGCGCGCGCAGTACGCACAAAATCTTGATGAATTACTTCGAGCATACCTGCGCGTGATAAACGGGCTATACGCGCAGCAAAAGGCAGTGAGAGAGTGACGGCTGGAAGGATGAGATAGCGTATCTCGCCATCCACGTAGCCAGCAAAAGCAAAATAAGAACCGAAGAGTAAGGCAATGATGGGTCCAATTACAAAGATAGGAATGCTCAGGCCGAGTAAGCTGACGCTCATTAAACTGTAATCGATCCAAGAGTTTTGATTAATAGCACTCACGATGCCAAAGCTAATACCGATGGCGAGGGCTATGACTAAGGCAATGCAGCCAAGCTTGATGCTCACCCAGATATTTTCATTAATTTGTTGGTTAACGGTTTTATCTTTGTATTTAGAGCTCGGTCCGAGGTCGCCGACACAGACGTTGCCAACGTAGTAGGCAAACTGCACCAGCATCGGTTTATCAAGATGATATTTTTCATTGAGCGCAGCTTTGATGGCGGGGTCGACATCTTTTTCACCGGTGAAGGGATCGCCGGGGGCGGCCTGGACCATGAAAAAACTAATCGCAATCAGGATCAGTAAAACAAACGGAGCGCTGATGCAGCGCCGTAGTATATAAGCGCCCAAGGCCTACTCTTCGAGCCACATGTATTGATAAGGGTGTAAGTCGCGAATGTTATGTTCAACACCAGCCAAGCGTTCATTCAGCATGCCTTGATAGACGTAGATGTAGACCGGCAAAATCGGGAATTCATCTTCAATTAAAATACGTTCCATGTCTTGGAAAATAGCAAAACGTTTGTCTTGATCTTGCTCGGCTTGGCTTTGCGCCAAGAGTTTATCATATTGCGGGTTGGACCAACCAGTGCGATTGTTGCCGCCACCGGTAATGAACATATCGAAGAAGGTGTTCGGGTCATTGTAATCACCAATCCAACTACTGCGCATCATGTCGTATTGGATGTTGGTCATATCCTGCAGGTACATTTTCCATTCTTTGTTACCTAATTTAATCGTGACACCTAGGACTTCTTTCCATTGTTGGCAGACGGTTTCCGCTATTTGTTTATGTGCTTCTGAGGTGTTGAACATCAGTTCGACTTCAGGAAAGCCCTTGCCGTCTGGGTAGCCAGCTTCTGCAAGTGCTTTACGTGCTGCTTCGGGGTTATACGCAAGGCCATCGACATGTTGGTAGCCCGCTACCGCAGGGCTAAACCACGTAGCCGGCACTTGTCCAGCTTTAGTTACATGTTTGGTGATATGCTCACGATTAATGGCAAGACTAAATGCTTTGCGGACCAATTTATTATCAAAGGGTGCTTTGGTACAATTAAAGCGATAAAAATAAGAGCCCATGTAGGGTTCGACATAATAATCAGGGTGACGACGAACTTCATCAATGCGCGTTTGTGGAACCGCACGAATCCAATCGAGTTCATCTTTTAAAAACAATTGGTAGCTGGTGTCTACGTCATCGTATGGGAATATGCTTATTTTTTCTAATTTAACAAAGTCCCGATCCCAATAAAAAGGGTTTTTCTTTAATATAATAGACTGGCGTGGTTCCCAAGATGATAATATAAATGGACCATTGCTAATCATATGTTCCGCTTGTGTCCAATTATCGCCAAAATCACTGATGACATCAACGCGAACCGGAGCAAGTGTAGCAAAGGCGCAGAGGTCGAGGAAATACGGGCAGGGCTGGTGGAGCCTTACTTCGAGGGTGAGTGGATCAACGGCACGAACGCCGACTTCGCTAAAGTCAGTAATTTTGCCACGCAGATAGGCTTCAGCATTTTTGACCGGAAATAATTGATAGACATATTCAGATGCTGTTTCTGCACTGAGGACACGTTTCCAAGAAACGACGAAGTCCATGCTGCTAATGCTTTTGCCATCTGACCACTTTGCATCGCTGCGCAGGTGAAAGGTGTAAACCAAGCCATCGGCACTGAGTTCCCAGCGCTCTGCGACGCCGGGACGAATGCTGAGGTCACGCGGGTCATTGGTGACGAGGCCCTCAAAGAGGGCAAGGGCAATACGACTTTCGGTGA
>CBDUFM010000152.1:0-6533 GCA_965366325.1 uncultured bacterium | reverse complement strand
GCCCTTAAAAAAGCCAACATGGTCATGCAGGGTGAGGTGGATGCCATGACTCTGTTCACAGGCCTGCAGCATGGCTTCTAGAGTGCCGCTGTGGAACTTATCCGCTACAATATTTGTGAATTCTTTGTTCATATAGCTAATAAGGATAAAAATACTAACAAGATCATGCATTGCTAGTACAAAGCTGCAGCTGCATAGTTGTGGGCCTACGCCTAGCGAATCAGGAGATAAGAAGATGATCAACGTAAATCAGCACGCATATGCATTTGATGGCGATGTCGTGGTCGTTGGTGGCGGACCAGCAGGTTTTTGTGCAGCCCTTGCCGCTGCGCGTCAGGGTGCGTCGGTGGCTTTGTTGGATATGCACGGCTGCCTTGGTGGCGTGTGGACTGCTGGCCTCTTGTGTTGGATTATTGATGCAGCGAATAAGCCGGGGATTACCGCCGAGCTCAGCCGCGCCTTGGATCAACGTGGGGCACGGCGCACGCGCAAACCTGGTGGCGGCAGTTTTGCCTACGATGCTGAAGTGATGAAGGTGCTGTTAGAAGAATTAGCCGTTGAGGCCGGTATTCACTTACAATATTTTACCCAATTAATTGGCGCTGAGGTCAAAGACAGGCGCATTGATCATGTGATAACCCAGTCGAAGTCAGGCGAGCAGCGCTGGCGTGCCCAGCGTTTTATTGATTGTTCTGGTGATGGTGATCTTGGTGCGTTTGCTGAATGTGCATTTGACATTGGTCACCCAGAGACCGGTAAATGCCAGCCGATGAGTATGTGTATGTTGGTCACCGGTATTCATAAAGATGCTGAGGATGTAGCGGCATGCATCTGTGGTGGCGCATACGAGCCGAAGTTAAAATTATTAGCTGCAATCCAAGCCGGTGGACACGAGCCCAGCTATCAACCTCCCGTGATGATGAGTATTCACGATGATTTATTTGTTATTATTGCGAATCACGAATACGGCGTTGCCTGCGATGATGCAGCTGGAATTACCAAAGCGACGGTCTCTGGTCGCAAAGAAGTGCACGCAACAGTTGAAGCTTTAAAATCACTTGGTGGTGGCTGGGCCGGCATACGCATCGTTGCAACGGCTGAGCAAATCGGCGTGCGCGAAGGTCGACGGATTAAAGGTCGCGCTGAAATTAATGTTGAGAACTTATGTTCCGGCCTGCACCCAGAAGACAGTATTGCAACCTGTCAGTTTGGATTTGATGTACATAGCACGGATGGCAGTAAAACCAAGGGATTTGAGGATCCCAAACTAGCTTTTAAACCTTATGGCATGCCGCTCGCTGCATTAATTGCCCGCGACTGCGATAATTTATTAATGGCTGGCCGTTGTATTAGCGGAGATTTTTTGGCACATAGTAGCTACCGCGTCACTGGAGATGCAACGATTATGGGTGAGGCCGCCGGTATTTGTGCGGCAGTCAGCATTAAAGAAAACAGCGACCCTGGCGACTTGCCGTGGGCCACATTTGCAGAGCATTTTTTCCCAGCGATCGGACAGCATCAACCGTTACTGGCAGCGGTCTCAGCGCTTTAGTCACCGTTCATTTAAAATTGTATTTTATTTACGCGCCTTGCTTATGGAATTCTTTTTGTCGTTGCATGCGCAGGGTGTTTTGTTTTTCTTGCCACGGGTAGCTTTTGGTATCATGGATAAAAGTGTTGGCATAGCCAAAGCCACAAATCAGCGCGCGTCGGTCTTGTGTCGTCAGATTAGGACCGGCGTAGTGCATGCTGCGCGGAAAATGAATAACGACGCCACCCGCTTTAACAGGTGTGGCAACAGCGCTGTCCATGTCAAAGGCGCTCGCGCCTTTCTCGGTCACTTCCATACCGTGAATGCGTGGATCATTATTAATGGGCTGGTGTTCAACCACATCAAAACCATCTTGGCCCGGGTGCAGGTGACTACCTGGAATATAGTGGAGGCAACCGCTCTCGATCGTCGCATCTTGCAGCGGCATCCAGTAATTGGCTTTAAAATGTTCGGAGCCGTAACCCCAATAGGATTTATCCTGATGCCTGGGTGTGGTCAGCCCATAGCCGGCTGGTTTTAAAATCGCGTGACTGCCCTGAAAGCTACTCGGCTCGTCACGTTTAAATAATTGCTGGGCAATGCTGGCGAGGCGCTTGAAGTACACCGAGTCATCAAGCCAGGTCATGTATTCGGTTGGCCCCAAAATCTGCGGCAGGCCACGTTGCTTGCCATCTTCATCGGTGCCGCCTAAGTCAAAATAGCGACCTTCTTCCTTGCCCCATTCATTGGCAAATAAGTAGTCATAATCTTCGGCAATTCGCGCCAGTTCATCGGCAGGACAGACGTCTTCGACGACTAAAAAACCATCGCGCAGTGCGTTTTCAATAGCGCTGGTACTGAGGGGGAAGGCTGCTGTGCTGCTTTCTGCAGTGGCGTGTGTAGTCATGAACAGGCTCCGATTGTTCTTATCGTGAGCCCCGATTATAACAGCGCATTTGTGCCTGCGTTCAGAGTCCACTGCGGTAGTATTTTGAACATGGATGCAGCTAGTGTAGAACTGTGTGGCGTGAACCGAGGTGCAGCGTGCTTCTGTTTGGGATATTGGATTACATAGTTATCAGAACGTACTATTGATTATGTCTAGTATGAGAATCGTAAACACAAGGATGAACCAATGTATTATAATTAGAAAGGCGCCCACTTTTGCTGTTATTTTGCTTATGCTTTCAAAAATTATGTGCCATAGAGCGGAAAGAGGCCACATGTAAAAGAACATAAACGCAAGGTATGGCCCAATGAAATTTTGATGTGTCACGCCGTGCTTTATTCCAGAAACCACAAGAAGGTATATTCCCAGAGGCAAACAAATTACATAGATTGCTGCTAAAATCATACCGCCAATGTTATCAAACCAAGAAGGGAACGTCCAATTCCAAAATGGTTTTTTATAAGGAGAGTTCATATTTTATGTTTATCTGTTTTTTTGTGTTCATAGGTAATAAAACTATTCTCACCTTCAGTACGCATTTTGTAGTTGGCCCAAGACATAGGGAGGAAAATATTTCCGCGAACAGCATTTGTTTGGTTGGTGGATTGTGACGAGGTGTAAGCATGCAGACAAGAGAGTTATTTTCATTGAGCCCCACGTGTTTCCTACACGGTAACCTCGGCTTTCACTAATACATTTACCCAATTTTGGAGTATTCCCAGATCTGTGCCCTGTGTATGCTCGTTTTTCACTAACACGACATAGGAAGCCCCATGGTCCCCAATACGAATGACGGTACGCAGGCGAAGCCTTATTTACGCACGGATTTGAATATGGGTAGTTTGGCTGGACCGACTGCACCGACGGGTGAGGGCAAGCAGCTCTATCAGAGCATCAAGGATGCTGGTTTTATGGGGCTGCAAGGTGGAGAGTTGGCGTTGTGCCGTGAGCTTGGTTTGGGGTGTACGGCGGGTGGCCGCGTGAACGAAACTGGGGTGATTGATGGCTTGGCCAAGGAATGGTCTGAGGCGGGCTACGATGCGGCGACGCTGCATGTCGGTTGGGGATTAGAGTCGAACGAAAAAGTCTTAGCCTTGGTTGATGATATTTGTGCGGCTTCGGCAAAATATAATTTCGGTATCTATATCGAAACCCACCGGGCGACGATTACCCAAGATATTTGGCGCACAGTATGGATTACTGAGCAGATACCTGAGGTGCGCTTTAATGGCGATTTTTCACACTGGTACACCGGTTTGGAAATGGTTTACGGTGGTGTCGACATGAAATTAGCGTACGTCCAGCCGGTTTTTGATCGGATTCGTTTTATTCATGGCCGCATTGGCAACCCCGGTTGCATGCAAGTCGCTATCGGCGATGGCACTGGTCAGAGCTACGTTGATCACTTCCGAGAAATGTGGACGCGTAGCTTTGTTGGTTTTTTGAAATCCGCCAAGCCCGGCGATTACATCAGCTTCAACCCAGAATTGTTGGCCCCAGAGATATTCTATGCGCGCTTGATCCCTGACGCAGCGGGTAATTTAGTTGAGGAATGCGACCGCTGGCAGCAATCAATTCTGTATAGCCAGATTGCGCGGGCGTGCTTTGCCGAGGCAGAAGAGCGTTTACAGCAGGTGTAATCCCACAGCTCTTGTATTGTGTGCATTCTCATCGCTCATTGGTGCCCCTTGTACAATGACACAGCGTGGCTGGCATCTTCCTGCTTCTGCTGACACTTAGCGCCTAGTACTTATACAGGGGCAGTTCCACATGCGTGCTGCATCAGCAAGGGAGTTCTTATGTTTACGCGAAGTTTTACTACTGTGTCCGTTTCTTTCAGTGCCAAGCTTGTTTGTACGGCGTTGTTCAGTTTTGGCCTTGCTGGGCAAGGGGTAGCAGCAGAACAGCCAGCGCCAAGCTTACCGGATGCGCGTGCGGTCATTGCGGCTGCGCACGAGCAACTTAAGCAAGCGCCTGTTGAAAAAGCAGCGGTAGAAGTCGCTGCGGATTCAAAAACGCTGGCGACGTATAAACAACTCGTAACTGATGGTGCAGGGCCTGAGGCCTTGGCTGCCGCGTGGGCTGCCGCGATGTTTGAACGTTATAATGCGCTTAGTGAGTCGAATCGTTGGCATGACGATGATAAGGCGCAGGAATATGCCTATTTATTTCAGCAGATGCCAGGACCAGCAGCGTGGCCACATTTGGCGGCGGCATTTGAAAAACTCATGCCTGTGCTCGAGGACGAGGCCGGTGACCAAGATGCTGCCAAGCCCGCTCCGGCAAAGAAGCGGGGCTTATTAAGCCGTTTGTTTAGTAATGTAGCTGACCTCGATATGGAGGAAGATGACGGCGAAACGATGGCCTTTTTACTGCCATTAATTCCAGCAATTCTTAATGATGACTGGGCGGCGGTACACGATTTCTTATTGGACTTTAAAGTCTCAGAGAATCAATATACGAAAAGACAAATTCAGCATGCTATTATTGAAGTGCTCTTGGGGCGTGAACGTCATCCTGTAAAGATGGCTGCGCTGCTCGAACATTATTTATCAGGTTTTTCTGCTACGGACGATCATCAATACCATTTTCTGACCCTTCCTGATTTACTGCAGGTTTTAGAAAAAGAACAAGCACAGGCATTTGGACTGCGCTTACTACAGGTTAATGCTGCGAACTTACGCTTTGAAGATAGTGAACATAACCCGTTTGCGGCACTTTGTACTGAGCTTTTGCTGGCACATCGTGCGGAGATAAAACAGCCCCATTGGGGACTAATGCATCGAGTCAGTAATCGAGCGGTGTTTGAGGCTAGTGAAAAACAGTTCGCCAAAGAGATTCAAAGTGACGGTGATGAGCACCATTTTAGTCGTTATCAGTATGGAGAGGCGTTTATTTATTATCTGGTCAGCCTAATTGTTGATGGACAGGTGGACCAGGCTAAGCAGCGCCTGAGTGAAGCATTGGCCGATGGTGGCGACGAAAGCGCAGGATATTTTTACAGCCTGTCACGGGAATTAACGGAGCAGGGGGCCCTAGAGCCGGCGTATGAAATTTTAGGAACACTGATTGATGAAGGACTTGAGTACCATGCGATTTGGGATGCCTACATTAGTATAGCGACTCAATTAGAGCGCTTGCCAGCAATTAAGGCTAAATTAGAAGCCTTGGTCACGGCGCAACCTGATGTCTTTACCTTTACGCATATGAATTACGTGAAAGTGCTGCTCGCTGAAGATAGCCTTGATGCAGCGTATGCTTTGCTTGATCGTGCGGTGCTCATGAAGGATATGCATAAAGAAGTACAAGAAACAATGATATCCGTTTTAACGGACCTTGCGCGTGTTGTACCAGAGAAACCAGCATACTTAGATTATGTGTTTGCACATATGGCAGTTGATGATTTGTCTTCCTATGAAGTGCGTGCAGTTTTGAAGACTGGCCTAGCGCTCAAGCGCTATCAGGATTTACATGATTTAGGCCAGCGTTGGTTATTGGCTGAATTAAAACCAGAGGCTGATGAAGACGAAGCACATCATTGGTCGTATGATGAAAGTTCAGCACAGGATCCCTTGGCTCTCTTATGTCGGGTGTATATAGAGAGCGGACAGCTTGATCAGGCTTATGCTTTGACGCAAGCAGCGCCGTGGTGGGAGGCAGCAGATGCAACGTCTTATGCATTTGATGCTGACGCAGATGAATTTTTACGTCCGATTGATTGGTTTAATCTTATCCGCGCATCAGGGAATCAAGAAAAGGCTAAGGCCTATATTCTGTCGATTCTGTTTGCAAAGAGCAATGATGATGATCACTATGCGGCCTATTTGTCGATAGAGACGGATGCAGATGTTGCGGATGCGCAGTTGCAAGAATTATTTAAGTTAGATCCTTTTCAAGAACGTCCACTTATTTGGCGTGCACAATTGGCACTTAATGCCAAGGATTTCACAGCGGCCTTAAAACTTTGTGAGGCAGCCGTTGCCATTGATCCATCAGATGGTGAGCAGGGTCGCGATAAGCGCATGCGCGTCTATGCCTTGATGGGAGAGGCCT
>CBDUFM010000151.1:0-6565 GCA_965366325.1 uncultured bacterium | reverse complement strand
GAATGTCGATGTGCATGCCGTAACTACCGCCACTACTGCGTAGGACAATGACCTGCACGTCACTAGCCATGCCTTTTAATTGCAGGGCGATGTGCTTGCTGGCGCTATTGACACAGGCGCGCGCATGTACGGAGTCGCTACTGCTTAAATCGATTAAGCTGGTGCTGATGGGGGTCTCATCGAGCATGGTCCAATTATCGGCAAGGCTTTGTTTGCAGATAGCACCGTTATCAATAACAATGACTTGGTGGTCCTTTAAAAATGCGGGGACCTGGTCATTGCTAGATGCTATCGCTGCGGGAATGGCTTCGGCAATTGATTTAAAATCAACATTGCGCCACGCCTCAAGCTTGGTGCTCAGGGTGCCGGTGTCTGCTTGATCTGCCCGTGCACGAATCTCTTGAATGCTCGCGTTGCTGGTAACGGTCTCGCTAGAACTCATGCTTTATCAAGCCAATCGTAACCGTGGGCTTCGAGCTCTAGGGCCAGTTCAGGGCCACCGCTTTTAGCGATTTTACCATCTGCAAGCACATGCACATAATCAGGTTTCACTAAGTCGAGCAGGCGTTGGTAGTGGGTAATTAAAACAATCGCATGATCGGGGGAACGATATTGGTTGATGCCTTCCGCAACGATACGCAGCGCATCAATATCAAGACCAGAGTCTGTTTCGTCTAAAATCGCGAGCTTCGGTTCGAGGACCAACATCTGTAGGATTTCGTTGCGTTTTTTCTGACCACCGGAAAAGCCGGAGTTAAGATCGCGCTCGAGAAAGATATGGTCCATCTTAGCGAGTTTTAATTTTTCTAAGAGGATCGGTTGAAATTCTTCATCGCTGAGTGCTTCGCTGCCATTTGCCTGGCGCTTCGCATTATAAGCAAGGCGCAGGAATTCGGCATTATTCACACCAGGAACTTCAGTTGGATATTGAAAACCTATAAAGATGCCTTTATTAGCGCGCTCTTCGATTTCTAATTCGGCAAGCGATTCGCCGTCTAAGTAAATGTCGCCTTCGCTAACTTCATAATCGTTATGGCCGGCAACGACTTTAGCAAAGGTGCTTTTGCCGGCACCGTTGGGCCCCATGATGGCATGCACTTCGCCAGCTTTAACGTTGAGGCTAAGGCCTTTTAGGATCGGACTGTCTTCAACTTGTGCGTGCACATTTTTAAGTTCTAACATATTTTATTATCCGACTGAGTTTTCTAATTTGAGCGTTAAAAGTTTTTGTGCTTCTGCGGCAAATTCGAGTGGTAAGACGTCGAGAACTTCTTTGCAGAAACCGGTCACTACGGCTTGAATGGCTTCTTCTTCAGAAATGCCGCGTGAGCGGAAATAGAATAATTGATCTTCGCTGAGTTTGGTGGTACTCGCTTCGTGCTCGACGGTGCTTTTGTCAGTGCGAATATCAATATAGGGGTAGGTGTGGGCAGAGCATTGCTTGCCAACCAGCATGCTATCACATTGGGTGTAGTTTTGTGAGTTGGTAGCCTTGGCGTTAATATTAACGTGGCCGCGATAGACGTTCGAGCTTTGATCAGCGCTGATGCCTTTGGAGATAATCGTCGACTTGGTGTTTTTGCCGATGTGAATCATCTTCGTGCCAGTGTCCGCTTGCATAAAGCCATTAGTTAGGGCGACCGAATAAAATTCTCCGACACTGTCATCACCGATTAAAATGCAGCTTGGATATTTCCAGGTAATGGCTGATCCCGTTTCAACCTGCGTCCAAGAGATCTTTGAACGTTTGCCACGGCAGGCACCGCGCTTGGTAACGAAGTTGTAAACACCGCCTTCGCCGGTTTCCTTGTCGCCTGCATACCAGTTTTGTACAGTCGAGTATTTAATTTCAGCGTCGTCGAGGGTAACTAATTCAACCACCGCAGCGTGCAATTGATGCTTACTGCTTTGTGGTGCAGTGCAGCCTTCGAGATAGGAAACGTAGCTGCCTTTGTCGGCAATAATCAAAGTGCGTTCAAATTGTCCGGCATCAACGTTATTGATGCGGAAATAGGTGGACAATTCTAGTGGGCAGCGCGTGAATGGTGGAATGTACACAAAGCTACCATCGGAAAACACTGCGCCATTAAGTGCCGCAAAGTAATTGTCACTAGCTGGAATAACGCTGCCGAGGTAACGCTCGATTAGTTGTGGAAACTCATGCAGGGCTTCACTGAAACTACAGAAGATCACGCCTGCATCAGACAATTTTTGTTGATGGGTGGTGGTGATAGAGACGGAGTCAAATACCGCATCAACAGCCACGCCACTTAAACGTTTTTGTTCGTCTAGTGGAATCCCGAGTTTTTCAAAGGTGCGTAAAATTTCGGGATCGACGTCATCGAGCGAATCGTAGCTTGGTTCTTTGGATTCTTCTTTTTTTGGTGGCGCTGAATAAAACTGTGCGTTTTCGTAGTCGATAGGCGGATAATGAACGGCTGCCCATTCTGGCTCTTTCATGCCTTTAAATATTTCATAAGCACGCAGGCGAAAATCGAGCATGAACTGCGGTTCTTTGCGCGCCGCGGCAATCGCGCGCACAATATCCTCATTCAGTCCACGGCCCAGGGAGACCGCTTCAACGGCGGTGGTGAAACCGTATTTATACGCTTCTTTGTTTAATTCTTCGAGGTCGCTCATGCTTGATGCTCCTCAACGCTTAAGTCAGGGTGAATGCCTTCGTGGACGGCTTCTTCCATAAAGCGAATAAGAGTGGGAATCTCTTCACTCGACACGCCAGTGATTTTGACCACGACTCGGAAGTCGTCGTGCAGGCCTTCAATGCTAAAGTCAACGTCATCACGTTTGAGCTTTTTGCTGAGGAGGGCTTTGATGCATTTTTGCAAAACGCCAATTTTCTTGAGTAAGCTGAGGGGGTACCAACGCTGATCGAACTCGGTCCAATCCGCTTCGCGCTTACGTTTGTACACTTCTTTTTCGACGGGCTTCGGTAGCAGCTTCACATGCGGCAGGGCAGCGATGAGTTCGGCCTGTGCCGCGGCAATGGCTGTGTAGGCGTCTTCATCAGCGCTGCCAAAGGCAGTGGCGGCATCACCTTTTAAGAGGGCTTCAATGTCGCTTGCAGGGATGGCAAATGCTTCCGCACAGCTTTTGCCGCGCATCAATTCAGCATAGGCATCAGCAATAGGATGGGAGCGCAAATCACCATAGGCCATGAAGCGCGCATCGCTGACTATTTGCGTATCTAGGTCAACTAAGCAGTACATACGTAGTTGGCCGCGGTCATCAGCACCGCTAAGGAGGCCTAATTGTTGACGAGCGGCATCAATCGGACGGAACTTACCGCGACAGCGGGGCTCTTTGAGGCGCCGTAGGGCTTCCGCTGAGAATGTTGTCTCGCTAATAAGTTTAGTTACCACAGGTATTTACCACGTTTTCTTTTGATGAGCGCGGAGTCTATCGCTGGTTCGCCGGACGGCCCATGTTTTTGGCGTATCCAAGCTATGTCAACTGATGTTTCGAGGGCGCTTCGCCCCTCGGGCTCCCAGGCTTCGCTTTGTCACTGCCTATTTTATTACAGCTTCGCTTCCATAAAATTCCTCGCAGTAGCTCGGACCGTCTGTTCGGCGCGAGCACGTTGTTTCTCGGGGGCTTCGCTCCTCGGGCTCCCAAGCTGCGCTTTGTCGACACTATTTTGTTACGGCTTCGCCTTCACAAAATCCCTCGCAGTAGCGAGGACCGTTTTTCGGCGCGAGCTTGTTGCTTCTCGGGGTCATAGTTCTTGTCGATCACTGTTCTTTCGGGGAATGCTTCCCCGGACCCCTTTTCTCTTATCAGCGCTTTTTACTACAGCTTCGCTTTGTTTGTGGGAATGGCATGCAGTGTTTGGGAACACTGTAGATGCTGGGGTATGGGTTGCTTCCCTGGGTGCGCCGAACTCCGATTCGGCATTTAATTTCGAGAGTAATTTTAATTATGAATAGTAGCGCAGGCGTACTCCTCGTGAAAAAAATCGACTTTTGTTAGCGCCTGCACAAGGGTCAAATCGGAGCAGAGTCGAGCAGTATAATTTTTAGCGATGCATTTCTTTTGCCTTCTCCCCATTTACAGTGTGCTCCCAGGTATGGGACGGGTACTTGCAGGGGTATCGGATCCAACAAAGCTCGGCAGCTATGAAGCGAGATTCGATTGATTGTGTGGTCTCCGTGTCTGGGATGCGGGGCTTAGTGGGTGCGGGGATGCATCCGCTGTTGGCAACTGAGATGGCTATGGCCTATGGTCAGGGTATCGCCAAGGGTGGGACGGTGATCCTCGGGCGTGATAGTCGTCCCACGGGGGCGATGTTTGCTCGTGCGGTGGCGAGCGGTCTGCAGGCAGTTGGCTGTGATGTTATCGATATCGGTGTGGTGCCGACGCCGACCGTGCCGATTATGGTTGCAGCAACTAAGGCGAGTGGCGGTATTCAGATTTCAGCGAGTCATAATCCAGTCGAATGGAATGCGCTCAAGTTTTTTAATGCGCAGGCGCGCAATATTGATAACGCAGAACTGGAAGCTTTATTGCGTGTCTATGATGCTGGTGTTACGTGTTTAGAATGGTCAGCGTTGGGCGCTCATACGCAGCGTTCTGATGCATTGGATATACACAAACAATTAGTCTTAGATTTAATAGATAATACGGCGATTAAACAGGCCAAGCCAAAAGTATTAATCGATAGTGTGAATGGTGCGGGGAGTATTATTGCGCCTGCCTTATTACGTGAGCTCGGTTGTGAGGTGGTCGAATTATACACTGATCCGAATCAGGTCTTTCCGCGAGATCCAGAGCCGACCGCAGCAAACGTGGTAGAAACTGGGCAAAAAGTTTTGGAGAGCGGTGCGGCAATCGGTTTTGTACAAGACCCTGATGCTGATCGCTTGGCGATTATCGATGAAAAGGGCCAGTACATTGGCGAAGAATATACCTTGGTTTTATGTGCAGCGGCGCGTTTAGCGCAATTGCAAGATGCGGGTATTAGTGACGCAGTTGTGTGTACGAATTTATCAACGTCGCGGATGCTCGAAGATGTTGCGGCACGTTATGGCGCTAAGGTAAAACGCAGTCGGGTCGGCGAAGCCAACGTCGTTGATGCGATGGAATCAGAAAACGCCGTGCTGGGTGGTGAGGGTAATGGTGGGATTATTGATCCACGCATCGTGTGGGGCCGTGATAGCCAAATTGGTATGGCACTCATCGTTGATTATCTCGTACGTAGTGGCGCTCCCTTTTCCGCATTACTCAGCACGATCCCTGCCTATGGCATGCATAAAGAAAAGGTGCGCTTAGATAAACAGCAGGTCGCAGATAAGAGTGCGCTGTTAAAGCAGCACTTTGTCGATGCGACATTTGACGAACAAGACGGCTTGAAGTGTATATGGGCTGATCGTTGGTTGCATGTGCGTGCTTCGGGGACTGAACCAGCAAGTCGGATTATCACAGAAGCGCCGAGCTTGGCGGAAGCGTCTGCGTTAGCAGCAGAAGCGCGTCAGCTCTTGGGAACGACGGTGATCACCGGGCATTAAGCCATATCTGTGGCCAGGCAGTGGACTAGACACTGCTGAGCAGGCGCTTTGCTCAAACTAGAGTGGGCGCACGAACTTGTTAAAAACGGGCACAGATGATGAACCGCTTGAGGAATAGAGGAGAAGACGGTGTCAGACGATTACGAATTTGAAGATGATGATGCCCCTGTGAGCAAGCCAAAGACTACAGGACCGGATTTTGATCCCTTTGCGGATGAAGCGGTCGATGTAGCACCTAAGGCGGCGCCTCCAGCAGCCCCAGCCAAAACCAAGTCTCAGGCTCCTGCGCCAGCTGCGGCCAAGAAAGATGATGGCTTTGATCCGTTTGCCGACGGTGATTTGGGTAATGGTGACGGAGACGGTGATGGGAATGACCAGGATATTGTCCCTGGCCAAGGCCGCGACCTGTGGGCTTGTCCACACTGTGGTGCTAAAAACAAACCGAATAAAGATGTCTGTCGTTCGTGTAATAAGCATAAAGATGATGAGGTCATTATTCCATTGCTTAGTCAAACGCCGGTGAAATTGGGTTTGATTGCTGGTGCTGTAGTGATTATTTTAATCCTGTTTATGGTTATGACTGCTAAGGATCTGTCGCTCCATAGTGCGGGACCGGATCACGTTGGTTCTGAATTTATTCATGATGGTTCAACACGCTTGGCTGGTGCTGGGCGCATTTTACGCGTCAGCGGTACCGGTGATAATCGCGATATTGTGATTGTGTTTGGTTACGAGGTGACTGGTAAAGAATTCAATGAACTGAAGGGCCCGAATAAAAATCATGAAGTGACGCGCGGCAGCTATGCAGTGCAGCCACATGTTCGTTTAAATGTTAGTGGTGCAGCATCATTGGCAGACATGAAACGTGGCGACTACATTAGTTTCACGGGCTCATGGAATGGTGACGGTGACAGTTTTGCAGAGCGTGTCTTGACGCGCGAATTTTCCGTGGCCGCAAGTGACATGCAATTTAATCTCAGTTCCGAAGAATAATTGTCAGCAACAAGAGAGCCGCTGTGCAAGCAGATGACTTAATTAATCGC
>CBDUFM010000150.1:0-6682 GCA_965366325.1 uncultured bacterium | reverse complement strand
TCAAAGATCAGTGTTTGCTCGACGTATGGGGAAATCCTCTTATTTATGTTGCCTATAGCACACCAGAAATACCACATCGCTATGTGAAAGGGGAAATGAAGCCAGTGTGGAGCCCTGCTGGTGGGCGAATCGAGATGAACGATAGGAATGGTGATGGTGAAATTGATAATTTAGATTGGAGTATAGCGCCGGAAGCAAGTGCATTAATTGATCATGATGGATCTGGATCAGTGGATGAAAAGGACTGGGCTAACGTTTTATATTACGCTAGAGAGGGTAACCGCAGTGGTTTTTATTTGGCTAGTGCAGGAACGGATGGACTATTTAACTGTATTTTGCCAGATGAGGTGAATGCGGATAATGTCATCGCTGAGAGGAAGTGGTGATTTCCCCATGAAATCCTCTGCGTTTACCTTAATAGAATTGTTGGTAGTTGTCTCAATCATGGCACTGATGTCTTCAATGATTATTATGGCTTATGAGGAGAGTGCTGAAGACGCGGTTTCGGCAAGTGCGCATGAATTGCAGTCTGTTTTACAGCGGGCGCGTAGTTTAGCTATGCGGCATGGCGTTATGTACGGCGTTACCTTTCATATTGAAAACAGTGGTGACGGAACGGTTTTGAAAAATGGATCGTATTTAGATGAAACTTCAGAATCACGTGGGCATTGGTATTGCATAGTTGGTCCAGATACTAGTGATTACGGCTATCGCAGCACGCTGTATCCACCACGTGCCTCATTGCATGCGTTTTTCACCCTCGATGAATATATGAAGGCTATGCAGAGTGTGCAGGTGGGGCCACGTTATAAACTGCAACCCGGTACGCGATTCTTGGCCCTTGGTGATGTCGATGAATTGTATCCAAGTACCTATTATGATGACCCAAGTTATCCGCGTCCGTGGTTTGGCTACTATGATGAAGTCAATAAAACCCTGTACCCGTGGGGTGCATATAATAGGGATGTCGATGCGGTGTTAAGGCACCCGAATACGGGTTTAGATTATGCGGGTAATGATGGTGAGATTTCTTATGATAAATCTTTGGATACCAATATTAATCCTTCAAAAGTATGGGGTCGGATACATTTTGATGCAACGGCACCGCATCAGGCGTATATAGATAGCGCAGTGGTAGATTCAAATGTTAAAAAATATTATGGATACACGCGAAATTTTGTCGGTCCAGATGAGCATGTGTTGGCATCGACACCGTCCAAGAAGCAGCCACGTCCCTTGGTCAATGCGCTGTGGGCTGATTTTATGATCTTATTTGATGCAACGGGTGCGGCATATGTGACTGATGCACACGGAAGAGTTGGGTACCTGTCAGCAGTAGGGAGTGGATCGCCGTATAGTAAGAGCAGTTCGACACCGTATGGAACAAATTCGGGTAGACATAATATGGGGATAAAACATGCAGTGGATACAACTGGTGGATTTTATGTGACCATTTGTAGGGATGTTGATAGTGAAGAGGATATTTATCATGAAGTTAATCCGCTTACGGGGCAGCCAGCGTATCATAAATTTGAAACTAAAGAAGACGCTATGGCTTCCATTACGCCATTTATTCGTGTGTTTGTCAATCAATCAAGTGGTATAGCAGAATTACGAGATAATCAGCATCCGAGTACACAGATTATTGCGGATGATTTACTGCAGCACGAGGCTTACCCAAGGGCGGAAAAATAATGAAGCCTCATTGCCGCCTTGAATCAGGTTTTACGTTAATCGAAATAGCCATGTCGATTGCTGTTTTCGCTTTTGGGTTAACTGCCGTAATTGTTGTGTATATGGTGACACTGCGCTGGGCTGAAGAGGTGCGCATTGACTTAACCGCTTTGCAATCCGGTCGTGCAGCATTGCATGACTGTAGCATTTTGCGCAATTATCAGGGCCAGCCGTTGTTGTTGGATAATCGTGATGCAGAGGCGAAGGGGTGGCTAAATAATTATTACATTGTGCGTAATTGCTTCTTGTCGGATGGAATTACCTTGCCAGATAATTATGGGCTATACGTAGATGTGGTGGTAAAGGTTTATTATGGTGGAACGGATGAAGACGGTCGTTTGGTTCATCAATTGCATTCTCAGCAAATAATTCCTGGTGAGTATGCACCATGAAGCAGAACAATGCGTTTACGCTGATCGAAGTGCTTATATCAATGGCCTTATTTGTCATGCTTACGGGTATTGCCGCTCAGTCATTTATGCGTCTTTCAGCGGGAAGCACAAAGACACTCAAGGTATTGGAGTTGCATACGTGCGCAGATACTTTGCTGCGTCTCATTGAATCAGATTTACGTAACATGCAAGCAACTACGGCATTTAAAATACGAGCTGAGTCCAAAATTGTTGAATTGACCTTCATGATACCGTCAACCAACCAAGAGGATCATTTGGTACATCGGGGGGCTACTTTCTCGACGGTAAACCCATTTTATGCCATGCATCCACGCTTTGCTGATTTTGTGTGGGTCCATTGGCAATGGCAGGATGGTGTCTTGAAGCGTGGCGTATCAAAGACGTCAGCGAATATGCATCCGGATGGTGGGGCTAATAAGCATAATCGTGTCAATAATACGAGGCAGTATTTACGTAGTGTTGATGCGCGTACTGGCATTCCCATTGGCGTGCAAGGTAATGGTGTGCCGCCGACACCACAGCGGTATTTTAAGTATTTTGAGGGTCTTGGTTCAACAGTTCATCCGCTCAGTATGGATGGTGATAGCGCAGCGAAATATGGAGAAAAGTTGCAGGTCTATCAAACGGTTAGTGAATCTCAATATGTTAATAGCACAATTTGTGAGTTATTTGACACTGATGTATCATCTTGGCGCAGTGATGATTATAGACATTTATATAAAACATTGGAATTGGGAAATACAGATCCGATTGCGGATGCCTACGCTGTGCTTAATGAAGATGGATTATCGGTCAATAAGGATCGATTAAATTTACTGGGTTGCGATGCTACGGACAGCAATGGGTATAAAATATATCCCAGTCAATTAAAGGTGCTTTATGGTAGCATCGAATATCTGGACCTATCCTTTATTAAGCGTGACGGCCATAGAATTGCCGATATTGATGATGACGATACGTTGAATGATGGTTCCACATCAATTGATATTAATGGTGTGGACCCGGTATTGGGGCACGGATCGGGTAATCGTCCAAAATCAGCGCATGTTTCTTTTTTAATGCACGATGTAACAGTCGAATACCTCGATGATGAAGATTTTGATCAAGATAATGATACTGAAGAATCATTGGCATCTGCTGTAAGAGCGGTGGTGGAGGCTGAGGGACATGCCACGCGAGTGGAGAAAATACAAGCTTTCTTAAAGCATATTAATCGATTTGGCTTTGCGGGGATACTGATTGATCAAAGTGTGGGTATTGACCAATGAGAATCGGTGGGGTAATTGGGCGTAGCGCGAGCACTTTGTTATTGGTTATTTTGCTGATTGTTCTAATGGTATCATTGGCCATTACGTTTATGTCAGTGGTGTCACGACAGCGCGGGTCTGCCATTGTTATTGCGTGTCAAACCAAAGCAGATGTGGCTGTTGATGCGGGGTATGCACACGTTGTTAAGGAGATCCTAGAGGACAGTGCTGATTCCAGTAAGAAATTTACGCGCTATTTGGATGCGCGTTGGCGGCGTGCCTTTATGGCGGTTGATGATCCTGATGGAAATCCTTTCACGGATGATGGTACAGCTTGTTCACAGTTGGAGGGTGGTTCATCGTTAGATCAATTCGTGAATGTGCCACAGACCTATTCATTGGAAGAAATGACTGGCTACAATTCTGGTGATAATACAAGCCATGTGCTGTGGGGTTTGACTGATCGTTCTATTGTGCGTCCGTATATGCGCTGGCATAATACGGAATTTTTAAATGATCAATTACAGCTAATTGAAATACTTCCATCACTATCTGAGGCTGAAAAAGCAGACTTGCGTCGCGAAGGTCGTTATATTGTGCGTTATGCAGCCTCCGTTATGGATTTAAACGCCTTTCAGTCGATTAATAACAATTTTCCAGGTTCTCCAGTTAGTCCACTGAGTAAAGACTACGTCAAATTTCAAAATTATTTACGAACGTATGGACGTAGTATAAAGAGTCAATTTGCGGCAGTTTTTGATATGCAATCGAATTGCTATCAATATCGCAGTGATGACAGTGGTTTGGGTTCTCATGATCCATTAGACCGGGAGCCGTTGAATATACTTGTGGACGGTGAAGTTGCGCGCAAATCAAGTACGGACAGTGCTAATTATGGTTTATGGAAAGATAATCGCTTGCGCATAGAGCGAGCATTTCGTGCAGAACCATTAAAATGGACTGAGGCAGTAGGCGCGTTGTCAGTGGAATCCAATAAAGGTGAGTACTTTGATTTCATGGCACAAATGCAAAAAGGCCCAAGTTTAAGCCAAGCACAATTACTGTTGAATTTTAACTACGGATATTATCCGGGTGTCGATGTGCATGCTTATGTACCGCATGCTGATGGTCTCTTAGATGAGGAGCTTGGCGGTAAAGACGCTGTTTCGACACCGTGGAATGTGAATTTACTAACAGCCACTTCACCAACTTTGCGACATATGGTACTAGGGATGACATCGGAAATAGACTTCAGAACTAAGTATTCGTCGAGTACAGGTATTCCTAATGCGGATTTATTTGGCCGTGCTTATCCCGAAGCGTTCCCATTGAGTTTGGAAGATGGGAGAGATGTACCATTGGTAGGGAATATTTATAGCAACAACTCCAAGGCATACGCAGGAAACAATCATCTGTATGGCAATAAGAAACCTGTTGATCCAGCAGTTTTTACGGGAGGAGGTGATTATATAGATACCTCACCAGCAAATGTGCATAGTTATTGGATGGACGTGATGTTGGCACTCAATCATACATTTCAAACCGCTCGCGATGTGTGGGCGAGTGGGAATGCCCTGAAAGTGAAGTCGGAGTGGTCTGAAGATAATGGAAATATCGTATTGTATAAAAATGGCATGAATCCATCGTACATTGACCCCGCTTTGGATGAGCCGAGTGAGATGATTAATGCCATACTCATGGAATTTTATCGGATTATGGGCGAAGGGGTCATCCAAAATACCTCGCCAGCTAGTTCTATGGATTATTACAATGTGAGCCAAAAGAGCTTACTTGGTGGTGGTGAAGTTTATGTGGGTGCAGGACATCGCCCTTGGCGTTATGATGAAGTACAGCGTTTGTGTAAATTATCGCCACAGGCTAATACGCGTGCAATGGAATATTTATTGAATGATTGCATGATTAGTTTGTTTGGTCACGCCAACCCTTATTGGACTGAAGGTGACGCCTTAGAAAATATTGCTGTCGATTTTAATGGAGATGGGTATGCAGAAAGTACCGTAACGGGGTGGTGGGATGAAAGTCGATCACAGCGTGTATGGTCTTGGTGGTGGGATGGTTTGGGGCCATTTGTTGACGTCGGGCATCCTTTTATGAATGAGGAAGGCTGGTACCGATTCTATGAAGATGGAACGGTGGCACGCAGTGACGGTTCGGAGTGGGTGATGTTGACGAGCGCAGAGTTGGCGGATTTTCATGAATATAATGCAATTTGGTTAACGGGTAATAATCGCTATCCGATTAAACCGTTTTCCAAGACTGGGCGTCTTTATATTGGTAAAAGTCGTGTGTTTCGTATATTTTTACGCGGAGAGGTGTATAATGTGAACTCGCGCAAGCCGATGGCGACATCCCATCGGACCTATGTATTTAGAGTTGATCCAAATAAAGATAATAATTTGAATGATTCATTCATGGTCTTGAAAAAAGACTTCGTTATGAAGCTGTTGGAGTAAACTGGAGACGTTATGTATAAGTTATTATTACTATGTACTGTCTTGAGTGTAGGTCGCATGCTGTTTGCGGTAGAATTACCGGATACATGGCCTCCGGCGTGGGCTGGTACTACGCATGGTGGTGCAGAGGGCGTTAATACAGATGATCATAATGGTTTTGATTATGGTGTGGATTCTTGGGGGCCTTGGGCAAATTTGGAAATAAAGGATGCGCTTGGTGGAAATGTCGTGGCACGTATAGAAATGCGCTATATCAAAAAACCAGTAGCGTATGATATGGGAGCACCAGAAAACGAGCAAGGCGCGCGTGTAACGGAAAAACCACGAGTACATGTTCCGGCAGGCGATTTAAATGGCGGTGATCCGTTTTGGATTTCGGCATCCGAATGCACCCAGGAACTTTGGGAGGAAGTCCATAAATTGCGTGATCCTGGATTTGCTATGCGTTTAAAGAAACGAAATAATAGCGATATTGCCGATTTGGAAACGGCAGCATTTCCCATAGATGTTGAGAGTTTTCCTAAATCTGATTTTATAACAGAGAGCGGTTATCCCATCGACCTCGATGGAGCGGTGAACGTAGATAACTGGGAAGGCTTGGCTGAAGCTGCTTTTCGTCCTGCATTTGAAACGAGTAAGGCGGTGCGTGCAATTGAGAGCCAAACCTTTGTGAACTGTAAAGACTTTTGTGAGGATGCATTGAAAGCGGCTGTCGATAATTCTTATGCAATTACAACGGAGATACGTTTGCCGACAGAGCAGGAATGGGAATATGTTTGTCGTGCAGGTACGCAGACTGCTTTTTGGTGTGGTC
>CBDUFM010000149.1:0-6731 GCA_965366325.1 uncultured bacterium | reverse complement strand
TATTCAAGCAGATGCACCTGCTGTTTATGACGTCCTTAGTAAAGTAGGGAAGGCGCTGTATTTCCCCAAGGGCATCCTGTCACAAAGTGCTGAAGCGAAAACCAAGGCGACACGCTATAATGCCACCATAGGCATTGCGACTGAGCACGGCAAGCCGATGTATCTAGATTGTGTCGATCAGTATTTTAATGATGTCGAGGCAAAAGATCTCTACACCTATGCACCATCACCGGGCAAGCCTGAGTTGCGTGCTTTGTGGGCGAAAAAGCAGCGCGAAGAGACGCCAAGTCTTGGTGATCATCCCTGCAGTTTGCCAGTGGTTACCAATGCGTTGACGCATGGTTTGGCGATTGCCGGCGAAATGTTTTTGGATGAAGGCGATACAGTCTTGATGCCCGATAAATTGTGGGGTAATTATCGCCTGACATGGGAAGTCCGCCTCGGTGCGCAGATTAAAACCTTTCCTTTTTTCACCGAAGCATTAAGTGGTTTTAATCACGAAGCCTTTGTCAGTGCCTTGGCCGCTGAACAAGGTAAAAAAGTATTAGTTGTTCTTAATTTTCCCAATAACCCAACTGGTTATAGCCCGAGTAAAAATGAGGCGGCAGCAATGGTTGCTGCTTTAACAGCCGCAGCAGAAGCCGGAACCAAATTAACGGTTATTTGTGATGATGCTTACTACGGCATGTTTTATGAGGACCAATGTGCCACTGAGAGTATTTTTGGTGCCTTGGCTCAAGCACATGAAAATTTGCTCGCGATTAAAATTGATGGTGCAACCAAAGAAGAATTTGTTTGGGGTCTACGAGTTGGTTTTATTACCTACGGTATTAAAAATGGCACTGAGGCGCTGTATAAGGCGCTTGAGCAAAAAACCGGTGGAGCAATTCGCGGTTGCGTGTCCAATGTCACCCATGCCGGACAGAGCATCGTACTCAAAGCTTTAAGCAGCCCTGATTTCCGTAGCCAGCAGGCGGAAAAAGTGGCGATTTTGCGTGCACGTGCATTGAAAACAAAAGAAGTCTGCGAGTTAGCTGAATATGCTGACTGCTGGGACGTCTATCCTTTTAATGCTGGATATTTTATGTGCTTGCGCATTAAGGGTGTCGACGCGGAGACTTTGCGCTTGCATTTGCTTGATGAGCACGGTCTCGGTACGATCAGTCTTGGCAAAACCGACTTACGGGTTGCGTTCAGTTGCTTAGACGAAGATCAAATTGCCGATGTTTTTGTACGCATTGCTGCAGGTGTACGGGCCCTGCGTTAATGCAGCGTCGACGTTGCTGAGCGGTTGCTGCTGATGATTAGGGATTGCTACTGCTGACTTGTAATGAGTCGCGCGTAGCAAACATAGTGGCATGCCCAATCTGGATTGCATTCTTATACGTCATGGTGAACCTGACTGTGCGGCGGATATTTATTTAGGGCGTACCAATCCACCATTATCTGAGCTGGGGCGTGCACAATGCGCGCAGACGGCGGCATGGTGTGCTCGGCAATGGCCTGATTTTAAACCGCAACAGATATATTGTTCAGCGTTGCAGCGAGCCATTGATAGTGCGGCGGTGGTACAGGAACATTTCGCTGTGCCGATTGAGCAAGACCAGCGCATTAATGAAATTTATTTTGGTGAATGGGAGGGCCTCGCCTTTGCCGAGGTTGAAAAAAAACTGCCTGGTGCTTTAGAGCGCTGGTTTAGCGATCCCTTGCATCATCCTGCACCGGGCGGTGAAGACTTTTATCACTTGGCCGAGCGCGTAGATAGTTTTTTGCACAGTGATGTGCAATCGCCCTGTATTATAGTGGCTCATTACTGTAGTATTGCGGTCTTGGCATCACGTTTATTGGGCGTGCCACTGAGTCATGCTGATCGCTTGGCCTTGCATCGTGGTTGCTGCGGGCGTATTCAGGATGGTCACTTAAAAATGTGGGGCGTACCAACTCGTGACTAAGCTAGATGCAGGACAGGGCTTTAAGTGGCGCGCGCGTTATACGCTGTGGCTGTTGCTCGGATTTATAGCGCTTGGGATTTTCTGTGCACGTTTGCCGGTTTTAGCATGGAGTGATCAGGCAGATCTGTGGATTGCCGATCATTTTGTGTTGGGTGCGCTGCTGTTTATTGTAGCGCTGTTAATTTGGGCGATGCTTATTCCTACGGCGGTGCCAATTGTTTTAGCGGGTTATTTCTTTGGTTTTTGGTTGGGCATAGTGGTTACGTACATTGCGACGACTTCAGCCTTTTTACTTGCTTTTATTGTGACGCGTAATTTATTGCGCGAGCAGGTGATGGGTTATTTATCGCAGCGCCCGCGTACGAAAGCATTTATTGACCATTTAGAATCCGCTGGTTGGCAGCTGGTGGTGTGGATGCGTTTATCACCCTTAATGCCATTTCATATTCAAAATTATTGTTATGGCGCGAGTAGCATGTCCTTACGCACCTGCTTGTGGTCAACATTGCTGGGCAAGTTCCCTGGTATTGCTGTAACCGTGTTGTTGGGTGCAGTCATTAAAGAAAGCACCCTAGGGATTCGTCATTTTGATCAGATGGAGCGACCTTGGTGGTGGCATGCATTTTTAGCGTTAGCTAGTTTTGCGATGCTCATGGTTACTTTTTATTTGATGCGCGCTGGTAAGAAGGCGCTGCGTGGTCTCGCTATTGATACTGATGACGAGGCGGGCGAAGGCGCGGTTGCTAAACAGGATTAGCGCTACGGGTGGCGCATAGACAGCATTAGGGCTGTAGGATTAAGAGGCGGCTGGGTTTAAGCAGGCCTCTAATTTTTCCATGCTAAATGGTTTCTCGATGTAGCCGGCAAGTTTATGCTCATCCACTAATTGTTTATCGCTGGGCGCAGTGGAGGTGCTATGGACGACAATTTTATAGCGTGAGAAGGTTGGCGTCTCGCAGAGAAAGTCGAGTAATTGGCTGCCATCTAAGCCGGGCATATTGAGATCGAGTAAGACGAGAATCTGTGGCGCATCTTTAATCAGTGGATCATTGCACAGTGCTTCGAGCGCATCGAGCGCATTGCTACAGACCATGCAGGGGTTGGCGCAATCAGCTTTTTTTAGGACGCGTTGGACGCTTTCAACATCGAGGGCATCATCATCAACAATGAGGATGGGCACGCTAGGATCTAGACTCATATACGCTCCAAGAAACAAGTATACAGCAGAGATCGCGGCAGAGCAAATCGCATTTTAAAGACCCCGACAGAAAACTGGCGGGGTCTAGATCGGTATCTCTAAGATACCTTCATAACATATGTTAGGGCGTTTATTTCAGGACTTTGTTGATTTCACTGGCTAATTGCTTGGCTTGATCTTCGGTGTCTGTGCGAATGGCTTTGTAGCCAACTTTATCGACTTCATAGACGACTGCCCATGGCTTCTTCCAAGCAAAGCTAATCGCGATACCGGCAGCAACCGCACCAGGGCCAGCTAGAATTGTGCTGATCAGGCGGAGCGCTTCTTGGCCGGGGCCATCAAAGATGGTGCCAAAGATCATCGACAGTACAGGGCCAAAGCAGCATAAAACAAAGATAATGGCGCCACGCAGAAACAGGACGTCGATGATTTGCGCATCAGCGACCAATACTTTTTTGAGTGGAGTGCTGACGCCTTCAACGATGAGGGCGTTCTCGGTTAATTGTACGTTGGTTCCCATGGTGCTATCCTTATGCCCTATTCGGCTCAGTTCCAGTCTCAATCTTGCTAGGTTTGAGTAACATGCACAGACCAGCAGCTATTGATGCAGCAATGATAAAGCCAGCGACGAATCCATAGACATCGGCACTAGTAAAAGTGCGGGTGCTGGCTTCTTGCATTTGGCGCATGAGCTCGGGGTCTTGTTTGACGAAGTGTTCTACCAAAACGATGCTGCCGTTGTGGCCAAAGTGAATCAGCATGGCTAGCCAGATCGAACGGCTGCGCAGGACCACGACGGCGAGAAAGATGCCAAGCACAAACTGTGGTACGAAGCGATAGATCGACATATGCAATGCGGCGAACAAAAAGGCACTCATTAAAATAGCGAAGCGTGGACCGAGGCTTTTGTTAAAGCCAGAGAGGAGGATGCCACGACAGAAGATTTCCTCACAGACACCCGGGACCAAGGCGACACAGACCAGCATTAAGCCGAGCCCACCAATCGCGTTGAGGTCTTCAAATATTTTTGTCATCATTTCCATTTCTGCCGTGTTCTCTGGCATAAATGGAATTTGCAGGTTGCCCAAAGATAAACTGATCCCAACACACACCGGAATTAAGAGAATGGTCCATAACCAATTGAGCGGTTGTGGTGTATTAGTAAATAATGCTTTATCGTGACGGTACTGACCAACGCGCACAAAAATTAAACAGGGCAGAGCGATGCCGATGACGAGCGGCGCTGATACTAAAAAGATAGTGTTGATCGGCGCGAAGATTGTCGAGCTCATTAAATAGCAGCCGAGAACCGCCGCAAACATCAGCATGGCGTCTAGGCCGCCATGTTCATTACCATTTTGACGCCATTGTTTAATTTGTTTCCAACCCATGTTTTTAAGATTGGGGAATAAGAATTGTTCTTTATTTAACAGGGTGCAGGCCCAGCTCACGACCATGGCCGACATGCCAATGCTGGCGACGGTGGCTATGCCCAGATGTAGTATGCCAAGTTCAGCACCTTGTAGGCAGGCCTTGAGCGCAACCAGCGGTCCAATTAGGGGAATGAGGTCGAGTAATAAATTGGGTTTAATGTGCGGTAATAAGCAGACCATCGATGGCATCGTAAACAGAATGACCAGGGGTGATAAATAGTTTTGTGCTTCTTTATAACTTTTAGCTAAGCCAGCGACTGCCAGCGATAGGGTCGCAATTAAAATCGTAATTGGGAACAGAGCGACGATACTGAGAATAATGGTTTCCGGACCAACGCTGATGATTTCAGAGAGCGCTACTATTTTACTGTTCGAGCCACCGGGTAATTGCGAGCCAATAATATTTGCCGTCATAGTAAGCGAGGTCAGATTGAGCAACACCGTGGCTATCGTCGCCACTATCACCACCAATAATTTACCAACAAAAATTGATTGGCGATCACTGGGCCACGACAGCAGGGTCTCGAGGGTGCCACGTTCACGTTCACCGGCAATTAAATCAGGCGCCGGATGGAAGGTGCCGACAATAACCATGAGTACGAGGAGTACGGGCAAAAATCCCGCAAGGAAATGCGTGCGGATGCTATCGCCGGTACTGGCGAGATTCGCCGTTTGTAAGGTGGCTGGTTGGGTGAATGCTGCAGAGAGTCCAGACGCGCGCAGGCGCTCTTGTAAGAGCTGTTTGCGAAATACGGCAACCGCATTATTGATGGTCTTGGAGCTACTGAGATAATCGCGATGTGCATTATCCGCAATCAGTTCGATACGCCAGTTGCTCAATTGGTCATCATTTTTAGTGCAGAGAATTGCGGCGCTGCAGCCGATATCTTTGAGTGTATCGAGGCTGGCTTGTTTGTGCTCAGCGAGCTGTTCGTCGCTTGCTGCGGTATCTGTACTGGTATTCGAATTTGTGTCAGCTGTGTCGCCGTGTGCTGCCGCCTTGTTGTCGAGATAACGTCTAAAGGTGGCCGCTTGGCTAATACTTAATTGTTGGATTTTTAAGAGTGCTGGTTTTTTATTTGCTGTCTCCGGATTCGGTGCTGCGGCGTCGCTGCTTGTTTGCTCGCTGTCTGCCGCTGTTTCCTGTTCTCCAAATTCTAGTAACTGAATAAAATCCTTGGGCGCAGCATGAATCGCAATGCTCGGTAAGTCTTCAGGCCCCGGCTGTGTAATTTGAAAAACCTGGATGCCAATAATCGCAAGCACTGGGTACATTAAGACGGGGAGTACAATGTTGACGAACCAAGTACGACGGTCACGTAGGAGCTCGAGGGCGTCTTTGCGAAAAACAGCAGCAATATGTTTACGGTTCATCGCGCAACTCGGGTTCTTGATCGGGCAATGCCGCAATGGCGTTTTCAATTTCAACATCTGTCACAGGTTCGGTTTGCGCACCTGGGTTTGCGTTGTGGCTGGCTGCAGGTGCAGCGTCGTTGCTGCTAGCGGCCCCGCGAATTAAATCGCGAATGTGATTTTTTAATGCCATACCATTACCAAGGGCACTGCGTTCGCAGTCGCTGACCAACTTGCCGCCAGATAAGACCACGACGCGGTCTGCGAGTTCTTCGATTTCACTAATGATGTGGGTGCTCATGACGATGAGGCGTTTGCCGTCATTCATCAACTGAACCATGCTGACTAATTCGCTTGCGGCCTCGATGTCTAATCCGGTGGTTGGTTCATCGAGGATGAGCAGGGGTGGATTGGCGATCATGCAGCGCGCGATGTTGATCCGCTGCGATTGTCCAGTCGATAAGCCTTCACAGCGTTGTTCGATAATGTCTTGCATGCTGAGTTGTTCGACCAATTCGTCGATGCGCGCATTGACCTCTTTTTTACGCATGTCGTAGAAGCTGCCAGCGTAGTGCAGCAATTCGCGACCAGAGATGCGTGGGTAGAGCTTGGTGCCTGGCGAGAGCAGGCCGATGCGTCGACGTACCTGTTCGGCATCGGTGATATGATCGAGCCCGTCTATGTGGATGCTGCCGCTGTCCGCCTGTAGCAGGGTGCAGATCAAACGCAGTAGGGTGCTTTTGCCGGCGCCATTGGCCCCGATGAGGGCTAGGATCCCATGTTCCGCTTCACAGC
>CBDUFM010000148.1:0-6745 GCA_965366325.1 uncultured bacterium | reverse complement strand
ACAAGCTGTGCTTGAATAATGATAATGATGTGGCATGGATTACTGCACAGCAAAAAGCACACGGCACGGTCAAGGAAGAGATTAGTCACTTGCGTATTTCGCCAAAAGGTCAAGTGAGCCGTTATATAGAAGATGAGTTGTTAAATAATTCTGGGCAAGCGGTTGGCCATTTCTTTGATTTTAATTTATTTCCTTTACCTGAGGGCTTGGAACAATCGTGGACCGTGCCCATGGTCTACAGTATTTTGCCAGCACAGAAGAACCAAGTGTTTGCAAATGTGAAGCGCATCCAAAATGGCAGTCGGCCTAAATTTTTAATGACCTTTCCACCGGTGGCATGGGTTAAGCGTGGCCCCAGTGATCCGTATTCACAAATTAGTGATTTCCGCTGTGAATATGTATTTGATATTAGTCGTGGTCTTGTAGAGGAAGCAAACATTACTTTTATTTTTGCTCGGGAGCGTCCGTACCCACAAAACATTCAACAAGTGCAAGTGCGTATGGCTTTGTCGTTGAAGGACTGGGGACAATTTGAAGACCCCATCGCCTTGCGTGATACGGCGATGAAAACCTTGCAGGTGCAGGCCGAATTAAACGCGGAACACAGTGAGCGGGTACGAAATATATTACAGCGATTGCCAGAGGCGCATCGGATGCATCCAGCATTGCAAAGATATTTACGAGCAGTGACCGCAGATTTAGAAAGCTTGCCGCGTCATCGCCAGCAGCAACTTTTGCAGCGTAGCGAACGACCGTTACTTGGACAGCAGACAACACAGGGGAACAATGGTGCGAACCCAACAACAGCGTCTGCTGGAAGTTTTGCCTTGCAAATCGCGAGTATTAAAAAAGAGCGCCGCAGAGCCGCCGAACAAGAGGTGGCCAAATTAAAACGCCAAGGCTTTAAAGCCTTTCTTGATGTTCGTGAGCGTCATCTGGTGATTTGCATTGGTCCCTATCAGGCCAAAGAGCAAAGCGTTATGAGCGAATTTAAGCAACGCTATCCAAACGATAAGCCTTTCTGGACTACTATTCGACAATGACGCTACGCCAGCGAGAGCTTTTAGCGCCGGCAAAAATTAATCTGTATCTAGAGATACTTGGTCGCCGTGCCGATGGTTTTCATGAACTGGAAAGCATCTTTCAGACTATTGATTTATCAGATCGCATCAGTGTACGTGAATTGGCTGCCGCAAATGCACAGGCACTGACGCAGATTCACTATAGCAACGTTGACGCCGATTATGGAAACGCAGATATTTGTTATCGTGCTGTTGAAGCAGTGCGTGCTCAGTGTCCGAGCTTAGCGCCGTTGAGTGTTGTCATAGAAAAACATATTCCAGTGGGCGGTGGACTTGGTGGTGCATCGAGTGATGCCGCGGCGCTGTTAAAAACCCTCGCCGCGTGGTATGCACTTGATGACCAGCTAATTTTTGACATTGCTCTCGAGCTTGGTTCGGATGTGCCATTTTTTTTAAGCGGCGGCACCATGCATGCATTGGGCCGTGGCGAAATATTACATGCGCTACCCGTGGCCGATCTTGGACAGGGCTATTTACTGAAGCTCGCGCTGGGCCAAGAAACGGCCGCTGTATTTAAGGCCATGTCTGAGGAAGAGCGTGGTCCGCGTCAGGCGCGTGGTATTAATTTTTGGCAGACTGCTGATCTTGCGCAGCATTTATTTAATCGCTTAAGTGACGTCACTAGACGTTTGCATCCTAGTGTGGATGCCTTGCTCTCTGCTGCCGAAGCGGCTGCAATTCCTGTCTACATGACGGGGAGCGGCAGTACCTGTTTTTCTTTTGATCCGCGTGTTCGTGATCTACAGGGCTGCCACTGTGTTCCCTTTCGCTGTATTGCGGCTAGCTAAATGGGCATGCTGCAAAAATTACACAAGATTGGTGTAGAGATAGATGAGCAGAGTGTCTGTGATGATGGCAATCATACGCGTTTGCCGCGCGCGTTATTTATGGCCTGTCTGTGTTTGCTTGGCGTCCATTATCTAAAATTCAATTATTGTTTTGTCGCGCTGCTAGATGGGTTGAGTGCGAGCTGTTGCGGATCGCCGCAAGCCTTGCGTGCTTACTTACAGGAGCAGGGCTATTTAGAATTGGCGGGCCATCTGTGGTGGGCCTTGGTGCATGTGTTTGGTTATCTACTCGTACCATTGTTGGCTATCCGTTTTGTTCTTAAGGATCGCTTGCGCGATTATCATCTGGGTTGGGGCTCGGTGCATACACATTATCTGTCCTATCTGTTATTGGTCACACCGATTTTGCTGTTTATTGTATTGGTGACCGTATTTCGTGACGATTTTGTGGCGCATTATCCATTTTATACCCAGGCAGGTCGCAGCGCGACGGACTTTTTAGCGTGGGAATGTGCGTACATTGTGCAGTTCATTGCCTTAGAATTTTTCTTTCGCGGTTTTATGCTTGGTGCGTGTAAAAAACAGATGGGCAGCCAAGCGGTGTATGTCATGATGCTGCCGTATATGATGATTCATTTACCGAAGCTGTGGTTAGAGGCGGGTGGTGCCATTTTATTTGGTTTATTTTTAGGGCTGTTAGCACTGCGCTCGCGCAGCATTTGGGGCGGCGTGCTCGTACATGTGGCCATTGCTGTGAGTATGGATGTGGCAGCTTTGCTTAAAAAGGGCGAGCTGTTTTAGCAGCGTGTTATAAGCAGTGCGTGCTTCACGCTTAATTCCGGCTGGTGACATTGTTAAACGAATGTAGAGTGCTGCCGATCAAGATAAAACAGCATCCTAAGTGACGGAGACATGCCATGCATATGAAGCGACGTACTTTTATGAAAGAAATGGCAGCGGCCGCATCAGTGGCTGGGGCTGTATTCTTATTACCGAGTCTGACATCGTGTAGCAGTGACGGCTCGCGAACAGTGGCTGGTGACCCACTGGCCTTGCCCAAAGTGAAGCCAGCGCGATGGAATGCTGTTGCTTACAATAAAGACCGTGCTTTTGCAGGTGGAGCGCCTGCTACCTATCATAGTGCTATTGCTGGCCCTGATGGCGATAAGAAACATGTGGGTAAGCACCTACCGTATTTACCAACATTTGATAAGACTCCAGATGGTTATCTGGCGGTGATGTTTGGAGATGAATCCAAAGGCTATGCGCGTCATCCCAATTCGGCGGCAGTGCCAGAATTAGATGATGCTGGTCATTGGTACGATTGGATAGAAATTCGTAAGGCAACTGAAGGGCAGGCCAAAGTTGTTAAGAGCAGCTATAGTAGTTGGCCACTGAATGCGCAAGGCGACAATGGGCAATTGGCTTCATTTACCGGCAAAGATCTCAGCGACAATAAAGGCCGAGACACGGTATATTTGGCAGCGCTTCCGAGCGATGTGAAGCCTGGTGATACGATTCGTGTTACTGGTCACTGCAAAATGCACGGTGACTGGACAGATTTTTTCACCATTTAAAAGCGGCATTGGTAAAAATGCGCTTTCTACAAATCGCTAGCCCGCGTTCGGCTGCGCTTCTTTTTAGAAGATAGCGGAGCCGAACGTATTGCTTGCTAAAATGTTCTTGGCAAGTGAGCGAAAAGATTAAGCGACTTGGACGGCGTCAGCAGTTTGAAGAATACCAATCATGGAGTCTTCGTTGCCAGCGAAAAAGTCATCGCAAATCTGACGGAGCATAGATTCCTTGTACTCAGCTTCAGTGATGAGTGGTGCAAAGACGTGGCTACGACCAGCAGGATTTTGGCTTAATATTTTACGACGCACGAGGTTGCGCATAACTGTTAAGACAGTGGTGTAAGCCAGTTGTGGTGCATTTGGCTCACCGTTGAGGGCATCGTGTACGTCATGTACAGTGCAGTCGCCTTTGTTCCAAACAAAGTGCATGATGCGTAATTGTAGAGGGCCGATGATTTCCATGGTAATACTCCTTAAGTATCTGGTTAGTGTTTAATGGTTTTGAAATGAGTTGTGCAGCGAAGTGAGAGCCTGCAGCAGTGGTTTAGAATCGGTGTCGGTGTAAGTCGAATCGGATTGATCGATGTATCTATTCTTTAGTTTATATAAAAGTGAGAGAAAGACTTGATAGAATGCATTAAATATTTCTGCATTAATGTATAAGTTTGATTCCTTGCACAGGCGCAGTTGACGTTCGAGGTCGATCAGGCCCATAAGCATGGGGGTGTAGCTGAGTTGTTTGCAGAGCAAGATGGAGCGACTAATTTTCCCAAGTATGCGCTTGGTGGCCAGGTGCGTTTTTTCTGTTGGGCTGAGGAATGCTTGGTTTAAGTCATCAACACAGGTCCATAATATTTGGAATACGCGAATGTGGCGAAAGCGTGCAACTTCTGATTCGATTAATGTGCTATCGCACTTCTGCGTTGTTTTAATTGCGTGTAAAAGCTCAAGGCTGTCAAGGATAGATTCAATTAAAGAGTCATTGCAGGGAACCATGCCTTGTGCGAGGAGTAGCAAGAGCAGTTCATGTTCATCAAGCAATTTAAAGACATCGTCATGTTGTGGCAAATAATTGAAACATTTTAATTGGTGCAGCGCGCGAATCGACTCGGAAACGCAGCATAATTCCGCTGAACCAAGGCACATATGGAGGAGCCCTTGATAGTAATGCAGACAACGCGAAAAGTCGAGTTGTGAGCTGCCGTCAATGCCGGGATTAGGGGCGAGATGATTCATGGGAAAATGTCCTTGTATCATCGGTGACTGAAAGGTAATCGAGGCAATTAATAATGTGCTTTGCGCTGCATGGTTTGTCGAGCATGGCGTCAAAATAATCGAGTAACTCTTGGCGCGTGTGGTCGCTGACAAAGCCGGATACCAAGACGATTGGTAATTCAGGGTGATTAGCGCGAATGTATTGTGCAAGTTCGGTGCCGTTGCCTTTGGGCATATTCCAATCGGTAATGACAGCATCGAAATTATAAATGCCTAAATTAAGTATTTTAATTGCGCTATCCATGGAGTCAGCGGTATAGCAAACACAACCAGATGATTCGAGGCTGCGTGCGGTCATATCGCGGACGAGTTCATCATCATCAACCAAGAGACAGCAATGTCCTTTAGTAGAATTGTTGGTTTGGCTAGAAAGCGCGGGAAGATAAATGTCAACACAGGTGCCTTGGTTTAAGTTACTGAAGACATCAATGACACCCTGGTGTTTTTTGATGATGCCGGATACGATGGCGAGTCCCATGCCACGACCCTGACCACTAGGCTTACTGGTGTAGAATGGATCAAAGATGCAGTCGCGGCGAACCGGGTCGATGCCGCAGCCATTGTCTTGAACCCACAGACGTATTTTTTGATTCAGGGTTTTATCTTCGACTTGTAGACCAATGTGTAGTGTGCCACGTTGGGTGTTGTCGCTATTTTGAATTGCGTAGATAGCGTTTGAAGTCAGATGTAATAAGACCTGATGTATGTGTGCCGCATTTCCGCGAATGAGGGCAGACTCTGCGTTACAGTCAAAGACCACATTAATATCATTGGGTACAGAGTTTTTTATGATGTTGTAGCTGCTGCGTACGACTTTCACAATATCGATATTATCGAAGCTGCTGTCGTTTTGTGATGCAAAGGTTAAAATGCTTTCGGTTAAACTGTGCCCACGTTCGACGGCTTGAGAGACCGGTTGAATAATATTGTCAGCATGATTCTGTTTGTGTTGACGCAGTAATTCCATGCTGCCACTGATAATGCCGAGTGTGTTATTAAATTCATGCGCCATCCCGGCAGCAAAAGTACGTAGAGATTCAAGCGTGTGTGCTTGCATGTGGGTTTGCAGTGAGGCTTGATCGCGGTGTTCTTGGCGACTTAACTGCTCAACGAGGAGCATGAAGCTGTTTTCGGTGCAGGGGTTCCATGTGTAGCGTAGGCGATCACCGCGAAACACATGTTCTTGAACGACGCTTTGTTGATCGGTAGATACCATGGCAAGGGCGGCATCTAGATGGCGGCGCCAAGCGATGAGGTCATCATCACCAGCACAAGCAAAGGGGTGCACGGGTCGCAGCAAGAGTTGGCCGACGTGAACGCCCCACGAACGGGCGATGCTGTTAGCCATGCATACTTTATGCTGCTTATCTATTAAAACGGCTGCTTGTGGTAGTGCGTCAAAAAATACTTGGCTCAATTGGGCTTGTTGATCAAAGTTGCTCGTGTTACTTTCAGGCTGCATTGCACATCTCTCCTGAAGCTTGAGTCAACGGCATCGCGCCTACAACTAGGGGTATGCAAATTGGCTGTGATGTTTTATGAGTACCTTGCGTATTTTGGTTGTCGACGACGACAAGGATTTGTTGCGCGTTACTGCTGATGTCTTGCTTGCTGCCGGATACGAGGTTTTTCGCGCTGAGAATGCGGAAGAGGCAATCGCGACGGTGAAGGCGGAGCACATCGACGCGATGGTCTTGGATATGATGTTGGGTAAAGATAGTGGTCTGGAAGTTATGGCTCAGGCCAAAAAGATTTCCCCGTTGACTGAGATTGTCATTGCCACTGGTTACGCGACGGTTGAGACTGCTGTGCAAGCCATGAGTCGTGGCGCTTTTCAGTATTTGTCCAAGCCAGTCAATATGCCCGAGTTGTTGTTGTTGATGGAACGCGCCTGTCAAAAAGCGCGTGATGCCCATGACAAAGAAATGTTGGCTGAGCGCTTGCGCCGCAATACCCAACGTACGCGCCAAGAAGGCATGGTTGTTGCCTCGCCATTGATGCGCGACGTCTTGGATGAAGTCGGCGA
>CBDUFM010000147.1:0-6769 GCA_965366325.1 uncultured bacterium | reverse complement strand
CCGTGTAATTCAAAAACAAACCAATGATCAATCAATTCATCAAACAAAGAAAGCATGGCTTCAAACGGTGTATAGAGTGGACCGGTGTGTGGGTATTGGAAAAAGATAATCGGTAAATCGCTCGCATCGCAGATCATTTTAAAATGCTGACGAATCATTTCTGGACGCATGCCGCCACCCAGTGACAGCGGTGCAGGTGGGAAAATAAGTAAGGCAGAGGCACCTTCGTCTTGGGCCATTTTTGCTATCTTGGCTGCGTAGTGACTGCCGTCAGCATAAACGCCTTGAATGAGTGGAAGTTTGTCGCCAATTTCATCAGCAGAAAAAGCGAGGATGCGACGCTGTTCGTCAAAGTCACAGGCGTGTACTTCAGCAGCGTGGCCATTAACGGTCATTGCTGATAAACCGTCAATATTCGCCATGTAAGATAGATGTTTACGCGAGTTTTGCTCATCGATGCTAAAGTCGCTGTTAAATGCGAGGAGTGCTGCGGGGATGACGCCTTCGGCTTTGAATGGAAGTACCATGATGTTTTGTCCTTAGAAAATTAAATGTTTGTTGATTGGGAGAGGATGCAGAGGGCTTGTTTAGAAGACGCCTTTGCGTTCAGCGAAATGCGTTGGTTTGTCGTAACAGCTTTTACCATTTTCTAACCAGGCCGCGTTCCAGTCGATCATGGTGTCAAGATCAACGGTGCAGTCGCCAAACAGAGAAGCGGCTAGGTCACAGTTGTTGTGCCACATCTGCTCGCCTTCGCTGTTAATAAAGCGCGCCGGTTTATTAAATATTTTTGCAAAACGTTCTGCGATGTAGCGAACCGCTGCTGGTTTAACCGCACCAATATTAATGGGTGTTGAGCCAGCTTCGCAGTGTGCAAGGCAGCGTAAAATGTGATTGGTTGAATCGCCTTGCCAGATGACGTTGGCAAAGCCTGTGCTTAAATCGATGTCTTCACCGTTGAGCACTTGTTGGGCGATGTCGTGTAGGACGCCGTAGCGTAAATCGATAGCGTAGTTTAAACGACAGACGCGACCGGGATTGCCATGGGTGCGGCTAAAGTATTGAAACACGCGCTCGCGGCCAACACAGCTATTTGGATATTCTCCAACTGGGGTTGGGGTAACGGATTCGTCACAGCCTTTGCTATTAATATCGGCAAAGGGGTAGACGCAGAGGGTGCTAAAGGCAACGATGCGGCTGCTGCTGAAATGATCGGCAACGTAGGTTGGAACAACTGTATTCATCGCCCAGGTGTAGGGCTCGTCGCCTGCTGTACCGAATTTTTTGCCAGCCATGTAAATGACATTTGCCACTTGTGGTAGTGCTTGAACCGCAGCCTGATCAGTAAGGTCGCAGGTAATGCATTCAATGCCCCAGTCTTCGAGACGCTGTTTGACTTCGGCGTCACTAAAGCGCGCAACACCAATAACGCGTTTATCCGGTGCGGCACGTTTCGCCATGCGCGCGAGGGTTGGGCCAACTTTGCCGCCAACACCAACGACAATGATGTCGCCGTCTAGGCTGGTCAGGTCATCAATAAGACCTTGTTGGGGACGTGATAATAATTCTTCGAGTGCTTCAACGCTATCGATTTGTGTAGGTAGGCTCGGGGCTAGGGTGCTCACAAAGGGCTCCAATCGTCAAAAGATGAAGCCCCTATTCTATCAGCCCATTCCTATCGTCACGAAGAAAGATGATCTAGATGTAGACAACGCCGGTTTACCGGTGAAACGGATGGACGTCTGATACGTGTATTAGTGTTTATTTTTTTGCAAAGTTTCTTGAACGACTTTGCTGAGTTGAGCGCTGCGGTATGGTTTGCGTATAAAAGATACGAGGCCGCTGTCGAGCATCTCTTGGATGTCTTCGACTTGGGCAAAGCCAGAAGTGAGGATGGCGTTTACCTGTGGATTGATTTTGTGCATTTCATGAAAGCAGTCACGGCCATTCATTTCTGGCATGATCATGTCGAGTATGACGAGATCGATGTTGGTATGGTTTTCGGCGTAGATCTCAGCGCCCTGTTTGCCATTCTCGGCAAGGAGTACAGCGTAGCCTAACTCACGTAATAAAGAGCTAGCAGTTTCACGCATTATTTCCTCATCATCAACGATGAGAATGCAACCATCGCCATGATTAATGGGGGACTGCGATATGCGATTGGTTTTTACGTCGTTTGCAAGTGGGAGTAAAATAGTGAAGGTTGATCCGGTACCGAGCTCACTGCTTACCGTAATGGACCCTTTGTGTTGTTGCACGGTGCCAAATACAGCGGCCAAGCCGAGGCCTGTGCCTTCTTCTGCTGATTTGGTGGTAAAAAAAGGTTCGAAAATACGCGTGAGCAAGGCGCTATCCATGCCAGTGCCATCATCTTTGATAGTGATGCTTAGGTATGGTCCGGCTTGCAGATCAAAGCTACTCGCTGCGCAGTCAGCTGCATCTAAGTCTCTATTTTCTGTCCTAATGCAAAGGTGGCCACCCTGTGGCATCGCATGCGCTGCATTAATGCACATATTGAGCAAGGCACTTTGTAATTGTGCGTGATCTCCGGCAACCAAACTTTGTTCGGCAGGGAGCAGAACTTCTACATTGACGCGTTTATCGATGGTGTTTTTCAGCAGGGCTACGGTGTCTTCGATGCATTCGTGCATGTCAATGACTGCATTCACCGCTGGCTGTTTGCGGGCAAAGGTCAACAGTTGTCGGGTGAGGGCTGCAGCTTGTTCAGAGGCATCAATAATCATTTGTGCATACTTGGTGACTTTTTTGTTTTCAGGTGCGTTACGTTGAATAATTTCAGCGGCACCGAGTATGCCACCAATCATATTATTGAAGTCATGCGCAATGCCTCCAGCTAATTTACCGATGGCATCCATTTTCTGACTTTGTCGGAGTTGGTCCTGTAATGCTAATTCTTCGGAGATGTCACGGAAAACTATGACAACGCCTAGGATGCCATAATTTTCAGATTCAATAATGGACCCTGAATCAGAAATATAGTGCGAGTTATTATCTTTACTAATAAGGATGGACTGATGGGATGCGACGCTGCCTTGATTGAGAATGCGATGCAGTGAATCCTCAATCGGTTTGCGTGTGCTCATGTTGAGGACGTTAAATACCTCGGACAGTGATTTGCCATTGGTCTCTTCAAAGGTCCATCCCGTGAGTTCTTCTGCTACCGGATTCATTTGTATAATGTAACCATGAATATCAGTGGAAATCACGGCGTCACCAATGGAATGCAGGGTTGTCTTGAGATTGTCTTCTTGTCGTTGGAGGGCTTCTTCGGCGCGTTTACGTTCAGTGATTTCATTGTTGAGGATGGAGAGATGCCCTTTAATCGAGTCACGCATCGCGGCGAAGCTACGTGCGAGGCCGCCGATTTCATCTGTACGTTCTACTTCAATAGCTTGGTCTAGATCGCCAGCAGCGATATGTTTAAATGTTTCATCCATTTTATGGATGGGCTCAACAATATTGCGTGTAATAGTATATAAGAGACTGAGGAAGATGACTACGCCCAGTGCTAGGGCGCTTAGGATTTGGCGTAGAATATGGGCGTAAATTTCTTGTTTGAGATACGCATCGGTATAATAAATAGTGACCGATCCCAGCGGGTCGGATTTGCGAATAATTTCTGCTGAAGTTGACATGAATGCGGTGAATGATGGTGACGCAGGAGCGGCGACAATCTGTTGGTGGCTATCTTTGCTTAAGGCACAGAGGGTTTTCCCTTCGACGGCATCTTTGACAACAATGGCTTGTACATCTTGGTGTTGCATTTCTGTACTAACAAATTTTTCAATTTGTGCACGGTTATAGTCGTAGACAGGGACCCAGAGGACATTGGCGAGACGTTCGGTGGTGACATGTAATTGGTCTTGTTGTTCTTGATGTCGAAGTTCAAAGGTGCGGTAAATATCAAAGGCGCTAAAGAGGCCCAGAATGATAAGCACGATTAAAAAAATCCGTACACTAATGGAAATGCGCAGCGATTGCCATTGTGATGCGTGCTGTGGTTTATTGACAGCGACAGGGGCTTTAGTGTCTTGCGTCATGGTGCAGCGTTACTTGCCTGCATCGGGTTAAACCAAAGTGCTTTATTCTCTAGTGGGATATTGTCTGGAAGCTGTGGGTTGTTTATGCGAATGATGTGGCGTTGTGCGAGCTGTGCCCGTTTAATGTCTTGGCCATAGCGTTGGTCGAAAAGCTTATCAAAGGTGCCGTCGGCAATGATAGCTAGCAGGCCCTTGTTCAGACGCTCACGCAGTAGCTCGCCCTTAGGATTTTTGGCAAGCCAGATATAGCGAACGAATGGGTAGTGAATAAGAAGATGACTGTCGACATGTAAATTGGGAAACTGCTCATGGCGATCATCATATTCTACATAGGCCTCTTGAATGCCGCGTGGGAAAACGTCAAATCGTTCTTTGGCGAGCATTTCAAATAAACCTTCGTAAATAGCGCCAGTAATGACTGGTATGTTATTGTGTTGGTAGACAAGAACGTCATTCCAGTCACGTCCCTGTCCAATGCGTAATTTTTGGAGGTCGGCTAGGGTCTTGCAGTTGGCGAGCAGGCTTTTTTCTTCATCGCGGATAAGGCAGATACGATAACCGAGCAGGCCTTTGTCGAGCGGTATGCGCAGTGGTTTGAGGCGTTCCTCATCGGCACGACTGGTTGGGCGAAATAGGACGTCGATGTCATCACTGCCAGCTTCCAGTTTGCGCATAATGTGAATTTCGTTCATCACTTCGGTACTGGGTTCTAAATGATAGGGGCCGTAGGCGTCCTGGGTTCGCTCGAGTGCCATACGTAACAGTTGAATATGATAGGCATGGCGTTCGTCATGTGCTGATTCAACTCGCGGGTAGCGTACTGTGATGACAGCAGTTGTGTTGGCCGTTGATGAGGTTTGCTGTGCTGTCGCTACGGGGTTGTTGGTGACGCTGGTCGTTGGTGTTTGCTTGTTGCTGTCTATTGTTTTTGTTGACCTGTTCAGGGAGAAGAAACCGATAGAGGCGCTGACTATGATCAGCAGGATGGTAATAATAAACCTAAGCATAGTCATTCCTTGGACAGCTTGCGTGTGACCATCGTAGTCGTTGCAGGTCTAGGTGCCAGTGATGCTTGGTGTTTTTGTTGTGGGTTAATGAGTCGATAATTCGACAAAAACCCTGATAAACATAGCTTATTTGTTTAGAAAGCATAGATGGAAAGAACGCCTGTCCTGCTACAGACTCTGTGTTGTTGCCTCTGTTTGTGCCATCATGCATGGTCTCAGGGTCCTCTTACTGGGGTGCCTAAACAAGTGGTTCTTATGTTGCAAGTAGCTTATTCAGACCTAATTATATATACATCATATTTTGATCTTGAGAAACAGGCAAAGCTAGCACAGCCTTTGGAGATACGATGGAAAAAAGACCGAATATACTATGGGTTTCATTTGAAGACACGAATCCATTCTATGGATGTTATGGTGATAAAGTCGCACGGACACCAAACGTAGATCGGATTGCTGCTGATGGCTGCATATGGCCCAATGCTTTTGCAACAGCTGGCGTCTGCGCCCCTGCGCGGGCGGCGGTTATCACTGGCATGTATCCAACATCTATTGGCACTCAACACATGCGCACGACCCATACCAATGCGGCTTTTCCAGAATTACCAACGCCGTACTCAGCGGTGCCACCACCTTATGTAAAATGTTTCTCAGAATACTTTCGCGAAGCCGGTTATTACTGCAGCAATAACAGTAAAACTGATTATCAATTTACGCCGCCATCAACGGCTTGGGATGACTGCAGTGACCAGGGTCATTGGCGCAATCGCCCCGATCCAGAGCAGCCCTTTTTCGCGGTCTTTAATCCAACGATTAGCCATGAAAGTGGGATGTGGGAAGATAAAGAATTATTTGATCATTTCGATTTGGATGCGATTGAATTGCCGCCGTATTTTCCGGATACGCCTAAGGTCCGTGAATCGATGGGCCGCATGTATACCAATATTGAAAAGGCTGATATATATTTTGGTGAATTATTGGCACAGCTTGAAGAAGATGGCTTAGCAGAAAATACCATTGTCGTACACTGGAGTGATCATGGACCAATGCCACGTGGAAAACGTTGGCCGTATGATTCCGGTATCCATGTGCCGATGGTCATTCGTTGGCCGGGTCACCTAGAGCCCAGCAGCACCAACGATCAATTAGTGAGTACCATTGACCTTGGGCCGACGATGATGAGTTGCTGTGGAATTGATGTTCCGCAATATATGCAGGGTCAGGCGTTTTTGGGTGAGAAGGCAGAAGCGCCACGCGATTATGTTTTTGCTGCTCGTGACCGCTATGATGAATCCTATGATATGATTCGCGCAGCACGGACGAAACGCTTTAAATATATGCGTCATTATATGCCGCAATTGCCATACAATTTATGGATTCCCTATCGCAATAGGCATCCGATTATGCAAGAAATGTGGCGGGTGAATTTAGAGGGGACTGCAAACGCTGCGCAGCAATTAATGTTTAAGCCTCGGCCAACAGAAGAATTGTATGATTGTGCGGCAGACCCACATGAAATACATAACCTTGCACAAGACCCTGCCTATGCAGCACAATTGCAGGAATTACGTGACGCTGTCGATCAATGGATGTTGGAAACCAAGGATCTTGGTGACTTGCCGGAAACAGAAATGCTGCGTCGTTGGTATCCAGATGGTAAGCAGCCGACGACGACTGCGCCTGCCGGGATGCCGTACTCGGTGA
>CBDUFM010000146.1:0-6784 GCA_965366325.1 uncultured bacterium | reverse complement strand
CATCGTCAAAATGCCCGCTGAAATTAATCGGGCCGCTGCCGTTTTGATTCCACGCCATGGTGAAATCGCCAGAGCTTTCAATGGAATAGCTGCCACCGTTATTAAAGAAATTACTCGCGTAGCTAATCGAGCCGTTGTTATCTGGCCCAGCCGTTTCCAAAACACAGGCAAGTGTGGCTTGATTATTAACCTGTAAAATCCAGGCACCGGCAACATCGAGTACTGGTTCAGGTACTGGTGCTGGCTCAAAGCGCGCGACTAAAGCTGCAATCAGCGTTGCTATCAGCGCAGCAAAGTAAGGAAAACGGCGACCGAGGCGTTGGATAAGTCGCGTAAGACGACTAATGAGACGGATGATAAAGATAGGCATGGCTCACTCTCAAATGGGAAGAAGGGCGGAGAGATCTGCTGTCCTATAGAATCAAAATTAAATCGCAAGCGATTAGTTGCATGACTATTTTTTGGAACAGGTGTCTGCTCTGCCAGCACCCGATAGCTGTGCTGGTAGAGCAGGCTGCTATTTATGGTTCTGCGGCGTGGCTCAGAATGCTGGCTGCGAGGGGTGTTTTTTCATGGTCAGCGGATTGCCAACTCGCAGTGAGCGATTCGCCACCCCATGCTTCGAGGTAACGGATTTCAATCTTGTGCTTGCCAGCCAGTAAGCCGACCGCCGCTTTGCGTTCGATGGCGCCATGGAGTCCGTCATTGTCGACGATGACATGACCGTCGATGAGTAACTGCGAGCCGTCGTCTGATTCTGTAAAGAAGGTGTAGATGCCGTCTTTGGGCACATCTATATAGCCGCTGTAACGTAGCGCGAAAAAATCATCGGCACGTTGTTCGGGAAAACAAATATGCGAGGTGATGCTGCTGCTTTTAGGCTTGAGTGTTTTGAAATCTGGTAGGCGTTCCCATTTACCTTCGTAATAATCACAACGCAAACCGGATTTTAATGTAGCGCTTGGCTTTGTTGCAGCGAGAGCCGCGCGAATGTCTGCGCTGATAACGGCGCTCGGTTTGATGTTTGGTGCCATGGCGATGGCTTTAATGGTGCAGGCTTTATTAACTTTAATTGGGCCGCGTGCGATGGGTGATGTTGCATCCGGGCTTGAGCCATCGAGGCTGTAATGAATCGTTGCGTTGGCGGCGGTGGAATTCATGGTCACCGAAACAGCATCGTTAAATAAATAGGCCGAATCTATGTTGATGCTTGGTCGTGCTAAACTAGCACTGTAGACGCGTACATAATCAACCCACATGTCACTTGCGTTGCCATAGCGTGCTAAATCTATTTTCCAGCCGCTAATACCACCGATGGCGTAATTAATGAGAAAATAAGCAGGGGTGCAGGCGCTGATATCGCCGCTCGGATGACGTAAGGCTTCGATATTATCAAAATAATAGACGGTGTCTTTTTCATCGACATACACACCGTAGGTATGAAAGGTGGTCGACCAGAAACTTTTACCACCCAGCGTCATCATCGGAGGACGCGTGTGTGTTTTGTGAGTAGCTTGAATTTTCTTTTTAACCTCTTCTTGTCCCCAGAAATGCGACACACAATGATAGCCGACGCTGTCATTTGGATTTCCTGGGCCGAGACCACCATAGCCTTCGATAATATCTAATTCATCGGAGCCTTCAAAATCAGGGGTGGGGACAGTCAGTGTCCAGAATGCTGGCCAAGTACCTGGGGCTGATTGCGCGATAAAACGACATTCCATATAAAAGGGCGGCTTAGCGGTGATGCCGTTATAATTCACATCAACTGGCGCCAGAATGCCAGTGCCCCACATTTTTTTGTCATTGCCTTGTGCGCGTGCTTTAATGCGTAGCCAGGTGCCAGATTGTTCGTAGGGATCATGTGCGCCCGGGTGATCGTCTTTATGTGAAAAGCGATAGCCGCTAAAATCTTGCGATCCATTTGGTGGCTTATGGGCCATGTAGGTGCTGCCGATACCGAGTTTCGAAATACTAGGCATCTGATTGAAATCATCGGCGAAAATTAATTGTAAATCTTTTGCCGCTGGTGGATGCGTGTCGGGAATGCCCTGATTCCATTGTACACCACCTTCGTTGTATAATTGTAATTCGCATAAATCACGTTTGCCGTGTTTGTTTTGCGTAGCAATGCGAATATTTATCGGTCCATGTGGATATTCATCAGCGGGAAAAACAAAGGAAACCTCTTGTTGCTCGCTGATATCTTGCGCGGGCATTAGTACTGCATCATAGCCCCAAGGGCCTGGCTGTTGTGCATCTGCTTGATGCCAGCATTTCGCTTCAGCTAGGTCCATCTTGGGAGCAGAAAAAGTGATGGTGGTCTTACCGCTAACGCGACTGCGGTAGGCTGGGCTGATGACTGTGATGGCTTGCACCCAGTCGCTGCCTTTGCCGGAGGCTTGGCCGTAATTAAATTGACCGGCGTATTCGTCGCTTGCACAAAGGCTGCTGCAGAAGATCAGCAAGGCGGATAAGAGGCAGTAGCGCATGATTTCTCCACTTAAAGATATATATCAATAATGTAATCCTAGCTGCCTCGTTGCCCTGTGCAATCACAGAATCGCCACTGTCGTCATGCGCGACTTCAGAGCGATATCAATATGTAAACCATTATTTTATAGTTACTTACTGCGTTGGCCTATAACACTGCTGCAAGTTTGGTGGCCCTGTGCGCTGACGGAGACAGGCTGACTTAGGGATGTGTGTTTGGATCTTCGGCTTGCTGGCTGCTGCGCTTGGGCAGGCCCATGCTGATCAGCATGGTCACAAGCAAGAAGCTGACAGACCCAATTAAGCAGGCCTCAAGGCCGCCGTATTGGTATAAGAGCCCTGAGAGCAGGGTGCCAATGAGGCGGCCTGCGGCATTGGCCATGTAATAGTAGCCGACATTTATCGCGGCTTTATCACCGTCGGCATAATCAAGTATAAGAAACGAATGCACTGAGGAGTTTAGGGCAAAGATAGCGCCAAAGATATAGAGACCAATGACAATGGCGTATTCCGGATTAACGCCCAGCAGATACAAGGCGCACATTGTTGCCATAGATAGCAATAATAAGACTGACAGCTCTAGCGCGATTCTTCCATCAGGAGCGACGCCACGCGTACGTAAGCGAATGAGCAGTGGGCATAATGATTGAACAACGCCATAAGCGATTACCCACAGCGCCATAAAGACACCTATTTCTGTAAATGACCAAGCGAAAACGGATTCCAAAAATATGGGCAAGCCGACAACAAACCAAATATCTCGCGCACCGAACAGGAATACGCGTGCGCTGGATAAGATATTTATATTTCTGCCTTGGGTAAATAGCGACGCTAGTTTATTTTTAGTTTTCGCCTGTCCAATTTCTGTCGGTAGGAGTAGGGCCGCGCAAATAAACGCAAGTCCAATCAGGCAGGACATTGACCACAGTGCATATTGAAAACCAATCAGCTGCAGTAGGAAGCCGCCAAAGAAAAAGCCGATGCCTTTGATGGCATTCTTGGAACCTGTTAATAAGGACACCCATTTAAATAAGCTTTGTTGTTGATCAGCTGGTATGAGAAATTTAATGGCTGTTTTCGAGCTCATCTTGGTTAAATCTTTGGCGATACCAGATAGTGCCTGTGCGGCCATGACAAAGGGTATGGCAATAACTGGTGCCCATGACTCGCTCATAAAAGACAGCATCATCATGGCGAAGACCTGTAAGACTAAACCAAGCACGAGGGTGATTTTAAGTCCGCAGCGACTGCCCAGCCAGCCGCCAAATAAGTTCGTCACAATGCCGAAGAATTCATACAGCAAAAATAAAAAGGCTAGGGTAAGGGCTTCATAGCCAAGCTGATGAAAGTAGAGCAGCACTAGCATACGTAGCGCACCGTCTGTGAGCATAAACAACCAGTAAGACAGGGTTACAATGATGTAACTCCGCAGTGGATTCATAATGTTTGCGCTACCTTGTTTGTAAGTTCAACCATGCGATTGACATAGCCAATTTCATTATCGTACCAGGCAAGAATTTTTACACAGCTGTCGTCTACGACCATGGTCGAAAGTCCGTCAATAATTGATGAGCGTCTGTCGTCTTTAAAATCGACCGACACTAATGGGCGCTCTTCAAATCCAAGAATGCCTTTTAGGTAGGTTTCGGATGCTTCTTTTAATAAGCTGTTGACCTCTTCGCGACTGGTGCATTGATTGACTTCAAATACACAATCGGTGAGCGAGCCGTTTAATAAAGGTACGCGCACAGCGAGCCCATTGAGTCGTCCTTTTAATTCAGGATAAATCATGGTTATGGCTGTTGCGGAACCTGTGGATGTTGGAATCAGGGAAACGCTATTGGCGCGCGCGCGGCGTAAGTCTTTATGCATCGCGTCGACAATGGTTTGCGTATTGGTGATATCATGAATGGTCGTGATGGTGCCATGTTTAATACCAAGTTTTTCATGAATGACTTTGACCACGGGGGCTAAGCAGTTGGTGGTGCAAGAGGCGGCCGTCAGTAGATGATGTTCATCTGGGTTGTAGAGATGGTCATTAATACCGTATACGACATTAAGTGCGCCCTCTTTTACGGGGCATGCGACAATGACTTTTTTAATTCCTTGATCAAAGTAGGGCTGTAATGCGGCTGGACTGCGATAGGCACCTGTGCACTCGAGGACAATATCAATAGGCTTGCTGTCCCAGTTGAGGTCGAGGTTCTTGCAGTTGCTAAATGGTATGGCCTTATCTTGCACGATGATGTGGCCTTCGGCGTGGCTGACCGGTGTTTTCCAGATGCCATGTACGGAATCAAAAGTGAGTAGATGGGCAGCGGTTTCCGCGTCACCAGCTTGATCGTTGATGCAGACTATTTCTAAATCTTGAAATGAATCGCAGAGTACGCGCATGGCCAATCGACCCATGCGACCAAAGCCATTTATTGCAACACGTGTCGCCATTAGGTTTCCTTTTGTATGTCGTAAATGTTTGCTGTGTATTTTAGTGGAAGCTCTGTTGATAACGTCGACATATCTTGACCAGCATGAGCATGAGTGGAACTTCAATAAGCACACCGACCACAGTTGCCAGCGCTGCGCCAGAGGACAGACCAAATAACATGGTGGCTGTTGCTATGGCGACTTCGAAATGATTGGATGCGCCAATTAATGCGGATGGTGCAGCATCACGGTAGCCGAGGCCTAATGCCTTGGCCAATAAAAAGCCAAGCGCAAAAATAATCAGTGTTTGTAGAAATAATGGGATGGCGATCCAAAGAATCGTTAACGGATTGCCAAGAATGACCTCGCCCTTAAAGCTAAACAGCAGGACAAGCGTTGCTAATAGCGCTAGAATGGTAATCGGGCTGAGCATAGAAAGGAAGCTTTCTTTAAACCAGCGCTCGCCTTTGCTTTTAATAATGAGGATGCGTGATAAATAGCCTGCAATTAATGGCAATGCGACATAAATGCCGATTGATAAGAGCAGGGCCTGCCATGGCACGGGAAGTTCGCCAATGCCAAGAAGGTAACCGCCATATAATCCGTAAAGCACCAGCATCGCTAACGAATTAATGGCAACCATCACAAGCGTATGGCCGTCATTACCTTTTGCTAAGGAGCCCCAGACCAACACCATAGCCGTACAGGGTGCAATGCCCAATAAAATACATCCAGCGAGATAGCTCCGCCAGAGTGGCACCTCTAGCATTTTCATACCATTGTGCATGACCACCGTGCCTGATCCGTAGCTATCGCCAGCGGCAAGATCAACGCCGAAGGGCATTTTAACGAGGTCTACAGCATCGGCGCCGATAAAATTATAAAATAAGCTGCCCAAAAATAGCGATGCTATGCCATACATGGTAAATGGTTTAATAAGCCAATTAATCACAAGGGTGAGCGTAACTGGCTTGGCGCTTTTCCCCGCACGAACAACTTCGGCAAAATCAATTTTTACCATAATTGGATACATCATGAAGAATAAACAAATTGCGATGGGGATGGAGACTACTGGCGCGCCATTAACCCAAATGGCCATGCCATCGAGTGTGTTGGCAAAACTTGGTGCTATGGCGCCCAAGCCAATACCAAGTGCAATACAAAGTAACACCCACACCGTTAAATAGCGTTCAAAGAAGCCCAGTTTATTGCTCGGAACATCACAGGCGCTATCTGATAATACGTCATTCGACATCGGGATTCTCTAATCTAAAATAATTTCAGGTCGCGTGTTAGGGACAACAGTTTCCGTTTGCAGGTTTAGCAGGAGCAGCGGAACTTTGTGATAACGCGGTGATGCTAGTGCTCATGGCTGTTAGCACGCGTAGATTGACGCAGTAACAAACACGTGAGCCATCGATGGTGCCCTGAATAATCCCCGATTCTTTTAGCATTTTTAGATGTTGGCTAATAGTTGATTGGGCCAAGTCGAGGTGCTCGACAATATCACCACACATGCATCCATCATGCTGCAATAAGAACTCTACAATTTGTAGGCGTGCCGGGTGGCCCATGGCCTTGGACCACAGCGCCAATTGCTCGCGGCGCTCGGTATCGTTGCGTGGTGTGGCGGGGGCTTCGCCAGCGCTGGGGGTGCATTTGTTATCGGTCATCGTCGATATACGATTATAAGATGACGCTGCCTGTCAACAGGGTCTTCAGCCGCGACGAGCTATGGGCTGTGCGCTCGGTCCTTATTGGACCGCGTTCGCGCGAGCACAAAAAAAGCCCAGTCGTCATTGACGACTGGGCCGGATGATGCTCACCCAGAAAGGAACGGGTGAGACTTAGCTATCGATGTTTATTT
>CBDUFM010000145.1:0-6811 GCA_965366325.1 uncultured bacterium | reverse complement strand
GAAAGAGGTACCTAACTAACTGCTGCAACATTGTTTATAGGGAAACGACATTGAATCGGAGTTCGGCGCACCCAGGCACTACTTTTGTATGCGTTTATATTCGTGGCTGTCGATGCCGTCTACGAGCTTATCGAGGTCTGCTTCGACGCGTTCACCCTCGCCGAGCTCAAAGCCCTTTGGAATCTTTAGATACACGTTGTTGCTATGTGTCTGCTGGTCTGGGCCAATCACTTTGTCAGTCATCACGTTTTTCATGGGGCCGCTCATAATGTTGTTAGTGAGCTCCGCTTTGAGGTTTTTAAAGCCTTTACCCTTGTCGCCGAGACCACCGATGGTGAATCCGGAATGGTGGCTCCCACCACTCAAGAGAATATTATTCTCGACGATCACTTTACCATTTACCTTGGTCCAAAATGCCATTGGCTGCGCACCTGATTGCCGTGCATCAAAAACATTGTTACGCACGGTTACATTGTCGGTCTCGTTACAAGTGAAACACACGCGACTATTCCAAACTGTATTATTCTCCACAACAATGTCTTTGGAATTTACATAGACAGAAATGCCGTTGCTATGCGAACCCGTGCAATTTGATATGGTATTCCCAGCTATTCTGCAATTCTCAGCGATATACATAATCAATGGCGTACGCCCAACGGTATCAAGTGTATTATCAAGGAATTGACAGTTCTTCACCGTATGCCAGCCAAAACCACGCTGTTTAAAAGTGTTGCGAACAATGTTATTGCGCGCGATGCAATCCTCTAAGGCGATCATGTAAACCGTAAAGCCGTACTCACGATCACGTATGCGCTCAAACAAACAGTCTTCGATGATAATCCGCTTCATCGTATCCGCGGCACCATTCCAATGCTTAAAACCATTTACAAAATTCTCATAATTAGTCGCTACCGTACGATAGTTGCTGACCTGCATCCCACGAATAGTAATATCGCTATTGCCTCGCTTTAAATGGAGCGCGACATTTTCATTCATCATGGTTATGCCACTTTTATTCGGGTCTTTGCCATCAAGCGGTATCAATAAGACTGGTGTACCAGCATCGGTCGCTTCTTTTTCTAACACCACATACTCGCCAGCTTGATCAAATATTTTCGGATGAGCAAGGTTCATCACCGCAAAAGAGCCCTTATTCTTGTACGGCGCGTTTTTAAAGGCCTTAAAATGTATACTTCCGGTAGCATCATCCCACTTCTGAATCTGACGGATTTCAACGCGGTTAGTACTCACATGGGCCTGCATATACGCGCCCTGTAAATCAGCTCCACCAAGGGTAACGAGTTCAGGATGCGTTAGGCTAGTCGACTGTAATTGCTTACCCGTCGTTTTGATAAATTCAGCATTGTTATCGTTAAAATCATAATTGCTTGGTGTTGGATACTGTGCCACCGACAGACTCGCACCGTCTTGCAACAAGCCCGTTCTCCATGTTGTCACTCCTGCGGGCAAGATGCAGCGCCAAATTTTCTCGTATGCTGGGTGACCCCCGGCTTCTGCGGCGGTCTTACAACGCACCCATTGGTCTAAAGGCAGCGAACCGTTCATATGCGCCATGCCCGTACCGTAGGTCCCCGCAGAGTTACCATCAATGACAATCGGCTTACCTTCACTGCCACTCGCATCTATTTCAATCGCACCACGATAAACAACACCGCCTTTGAATAAGAGCGTATCTCCTGGACCTAGTTTAACCGCCGCTGCATTATCGCTGGCCTTGGCATCGCCAGGGCAGTGCTGAAAAGCCGTCTTCGCACTGAGACCATCCGCAGCATCGGAGCCATCCACATAATCAATATGATAGGTCGCTGCTGAACTAGTTGACATGCATGCAGCCAATAGACAAAAAATTGCGATGACAGTTTTTGTAATATACATAAGTCATTTCCATGGGTGTCTGTTTTAAAGTAAGCAAGAATAGGTCTCTCGTATCTTACTATAAAACGTATCGCGTCATTTCCAGTGACTGAAAAAACGCCTGTTTTCCATATAAACTAACGAAGTATATTTATACTAATACGTATATTCTCCCTATGTATTAAACAAAACGGCCTTAATTGCCTCACGATTCTCAATCTTGTCATAGGCTGTCTGCCAATCAGCCAAGGGATACTGATGGGTTATAAGCTGCTTCACCTTGTCGTGTTGACGCTCTAAAATACCCCGTGATAGCTCCCAGGCATTATGTGATGATGTACACGAAAACACGAGGTGTAAGGCCTTCAACAGCGCCTTATTAAAATGAATGTTAAAATCATCTGCACTGGCAATTCCAAGTGCAATTAACTTACCACCCTTCTTAAGCAAATCGATGCCTTGATTAATCGCCCGTTCACTACCCGAACAATCGATCACACAATCTGCCATAGAACCAGCACTGAGATCCTTAACGATTGCCGCAATGTCATCATCGCTCGCATAGACATGCTGACAGCCCAAGGCCTGCGCCAACTTAAAACGCTGGGTACCGCGATGCGTCGGCGTTACGCAAACAATGTTCTGCATACCTAAATCCTGTAGCATGATTAAGGTCAATAAACCAATCGGACCCATACCATAAATAACCGTAAAGTCGTCTTTCTTAATCTGCCCGCGCTCGATTACCCCATAGGTACAGATCGCAATGGGTTCGGCTAGAGCCGCCACCTCAAAGCTGACCTGATCGCCTACCGGCATGACGCAGTGTTTGGGCATGTTGATATACTCGGTGTAGACACCCTGCGATGCCCAGCCTGGCGGCTTTTTCTGCGGGCAAAATTCATAATGACCGCTTGCGCACATCGGACAGTCAAAACAGGCACCGACGGCTAATTCACAGATAACCTTTTGATCAACAGGGAAATCCGCTGCACAGTTTGTGCCTGCCGCAACGACAGTCCCACTAAATTCATGGCCGACCGTGTTGCCATCGGGCATCTGCATGGTGCCATGCAAGACATGCACATCCGAGGTACAAATACCAATGCATTTAATTTTTATCTGCACTTCATCAGCGCCTGGCGCAGCAGGGTGTTCAATTTCTTGACTGCGATAAACGGCTTGCTGCTGTTCATTAGAATATTTTTTAATGGCCTGCATCTGATTTTCCTAACGCCATTCTTCGAACATGGCTGGCTGTGCGAGTAATTGAATATGTCCATTTTTAGGTGCTGCGAGCATAAAGATTAACGAATCGGCAATGTCGTCTGGCACGAACATCTGCTCACGATTCGGTGTTTGCGCTTGATCATGCAACGGCGTTCGCGTTGAACCGGGGCAGAAACATGCCACACGGATACCATGCGGTTTTAATTCTAAATGTAAATTCCTGCTGAAACCGACTATCGCCCATTTACTGGATGCGTACGCTGACGCCTCTGGCATGCCGGACTTAACCGCTGACATCGATGCAATATTTAAAATGAACCCCTCGCCTTGCTGCATCATAAACGGCGCAACCGCTTGATTAACCAAGAATGTTCCCTTGACATTCACGTCATAGATAAGGTCCCAGAAAGCATCGTCCATTTCTAAAAATGGCTTCCACAACGACACACCGGCCGCATTTATCACGGCATCAATACCACCGACTTCATCAGCAAAGGATTGTATCGCTGTGGTGATTTGCTCACGGCTGCGCACATCAGCCTCGTAAGAAAACATGCCCGCTGCTAGATTCGTAAATTCAGCTGCATTATTAGAAAGCACCGCTACCCGCGCACCCAACTTGTGTAGCTGCAGCGCTGTCGCTAAACCGATGCCACTACCACCACCGGTGATTAAGACGCGCATGCCTTGAATACGTTGATTGATTCGTTCACCTACACTCATAAGAAACCTCTATTAAAAATGTGTTCATGTTGATAAATCTGGTGCTAAGGCAAAACCACCGTCGTTACGCAGGAGACTGCCCGTCATATACGAACTCGCATCTGACAAAAGAAATGCACTTATGCGTGCTGCTTCGATGGGATCACCAGCTCGCTGCATTGGCACACCGACGGCCGCCTGTTCTTTAATCTGCTCTTTACTGTAAAACTTACGCTCACCGTCTGTATCAAACCAACCGAGCATAACACCATTCACACGCACGCCGTCCTTTACCGACCAATGGGCCAAGTGCCGACACATATGATTAAGTGCAGCTTTACTAAGCGCATACGCAAAACCACTCGGATTTACAAACTCTGCCTGATTCGAACTATGCAGCACCACCGCACCTGTGACGCCACGCGCTTTACAGTCATCAATATATAATCTCGCCAATTGAAAATTGCCGTAAATATTCACAGCCATAGTATTTTCGAGCAAGCTTCGATCGGTTTCATCAACCGTAGCCTTTTTCTGATAGGCCGCATTCAAAATAAGATAATCAATGGGTGCCTCAGCATTGGCCTTCTGCCACATCGCATTAACCGCGGCTTCGTTGCCCAAATCAGCTTGATGGATAGTCACAGCTGCGCCTGCCGCCTGCAACTGAGCAGCTGTAGACTCTGCTGCGGCCGTATTACCAGCATAATTAATATGCACATGTGCGCCAAATTCGGCAAGTAATTCTGCACACGCCTTCCCAATGCCCTGCGAGCCCCCAGTAATTAAAATTCGTTTTCCTGTAAAGTCTAAATGCATGGCATAGCCTTTCGCTGTTTATCCTTATTTCCGTTCGTATGACTGCACTGCTGTTCATAGGCGTTTATAATTAATCCTATTAATGGGTGATCCGCAGCGATACCAGCAAAGTGCTGCACTGTTGCCGCGAGACCAAGATCACGCAGGGAGTCTTGCACTGCCTGGCTGCCCACATCATCCGCAGCAGCTTCATATTGCAGTGCCGCCGCAATCGCCTGCGCATAGGCCACGGGTTCACGCCCATGTTTGAAACAAAGCAAGGCCGGCCCCAATAAACGTTCACGCATTCCTAATTTACGCGCCGTATCCTGTGCATTGCGGTCAACTGAATCAGCCAAGGCAGGATCTGCATATTTCTTGCGCGCGACAGCTTGAAAAGCTGCGTGCTCTTCGCTATCAAAGCCATACTCATTAATTAAACCGTGTGCTGATTCTGCTTGAATCTCATCATAAAATGATTGCAGCTGTGGGTCAGTTGCCGCTTGATCCATAAGTTGATGCCCATGCAGCGCACCCATGTATGCAATGGGTCCATTTAATCCATTAAAGGTATACAACTTGCGCTGTAATTCATTTTCAAATTGATGTTTCCAGACAAGGCCTTCTATGACTGGTCTCGCGCCCTTCACTGCATCAGCGTCTGCGGGCAAGGTCCACCAATCCTGCATTTTCACAGCCAAGGGTTCATCTTGCGCCAGCGCAGTGTCAACGCACATACCACTGCGCAGAACCTGCGTCTCGATTAATCCGATTTCATTATCAACACGTGCCTGCCATGCTGCCGACTGCCCATCGCACAAAGTCTTTTTAATCAGTGCGGCTGGCCTATCAGCATTCTCACAAATAAACCAATTAATTGCTGTTTGCGATTGACGTGCCTGTAACAAAGGTAATAATGTTTCGACCGTCGCCTGAATATGTCGTGCTCCGACGCAAGACACCATAACATCAAGTTCTTCGCATAAGCCCGCAAGCCCAGCATCTTCTGGCAAAAATGCCTGTTCCAAATGCACCTGCTCAGAGCCGTCCTTACCCGCCAAATACACTGGGTAAGATTTATGGGTATTCAGCGCATCGATTAATCCCGGCGCTACATCGAGAAAATATATAGCGTAATCGCTACGCGAAAGCAGATGGGCGATGAAACCGCGTCCAATTTTACCCGCTCCGCAAATGAGTGCCTTAGGCATCACAAAACTCCTTGTTTGTAGCAACTGCTGGCTGCGATGCATCTACATCTACGTGACCCAATCCGCCAAGCTTTTGCATCACTGGCCGTATGGCCTGCTGTGCTTGAAAATACAATTGATAATACTGATCATATGTTTGCCGTAATGCGTCATTAACGGGAATCAGATCGGTGCACAGATTCGTCTGTAAATCAGCAACGGTCTTATTATCGCCGTTCATCGTTGCCACAAAGCGCAAGACACCCAAGAGCGCGACTTCCGTTTCTGCAATACGCTGCAAAGGCACCCCAATGACATGCGCACGAATTTCATTCCACAATTGATTAACGCTGCTTCCACCAGCTATTTTACAGCGTGCAGCATGCTGTGGTAACAATGACAAGATATGACGTTTATTAAACGCAACGCCTTCGAGCACGGCCCGAAACATATGCGCCTTGCTATGCTGTGGCTGGAGACCGATAAACGCAGACGACAAAGAACTATTCCAATGTGGTGCGCGTTCACCTGATAAAAATGGCAGATACAATAAACCCTCACTACCGGCTGGGATTTTACTGGCCTGCTCGCTGAGTTCATCCAACGAACATTCCGCTGCGTGCTGCTCCAAAAACCAATTAATATTGTGGCCACCAGAATTGGTACTGCCGTAATATATCCATTCATCGCCCAAACGCTGTCGCGGCAGGACGTCCTGCGCATCAGCCTCACCACAATAACCAATTATCTCAGATGTATTGCATTGCCACAGTAATTCACCTGCCTCGAGGAAAAAACCATTAAACCCTGCGTACATATCTGCCAAACCAACAGCGACACGACTTTGCTGAGGCAATGAAAACTTTTCGCACTGCGCATCGAGAATCGCATCTGATCCATTGCTGCTCATCGTCGGAAAGTTATCTGCCGATAAACCCAGCTCACGTAAGATCGGCTCGGCATAACACAGATCTTCATTCTGGGTGATGCTGACCTGTGCACTTGGGTGTGTTTTG
>CBDUFM010000144.1:0-6829 GCA_965366325.1 uncultured bacterium | reverse complement strand
CGACTACATCAAATTTTTCAGTTTCCATACTAATCCCTTCGCAGAACTGATAAGGCATCTCATCAGCCAAGTAAGTATGTGCTCCAAGAGTGCATTACGCAAGTTTAGAAGAACTTCTCCTTGCATCCTGAGGTGGGTTCTTTTAGACTCCACCCAGATGCAACGCAAGATTATACATGTAGATATGGATGCTTTTTACGCATCCGTTGAACAACGAGACAAACCCGCACTCAAAGGCAAGCCCGTCATCGTCGGTGGCGATCCGCGCAGCCGTGGTGTGGTCTGTGCCGCAAGTTATGAGGCCCGTCGCTTTGGGGTTCGCTCTGCCATGTCCTGCGCCAAGGCCTACCAACGCTGCCCAGAGGCCATTTTTGTCAGCCCAGACTTCAAGCGCTACAAAGCAGCATCGCAGGGTATCCATCACATCTTTCGGCAGTTCACCGATGACATCGAACCGCTCTCGCTCGACGAAGCCTTCCTAGATGTCTCGAGCCATCCTTCAGCTACAGTCATCGCCCAAGAGATTCGTCAGCGCATTTATAACGAGCTACGCCTCACCGCCTCTGCCGGTGTCTCGACCTGTAAGTTTGTTGCTAAAATTGCATCGGACGCCGACAAGCCCAATGGCATCTGCGTGGTACCCCCCAAGCGCCTACAGACTTTTTTAAACCCATTACCCGTGCGCCGCATTCCTGGCGTTGGCCAACGAAGCGAGGAAAAATTACGCCACTTGGGCATACGCCAGATAGCTGACTTGCACGCGCTCAGCCTCAGTGACTGCCGATTACACTTTGGCAATCAAGGACAACGTTATTACGAATTAGCACGCGGCATCGATGAACGCCCCGTCGAATCGAAACGCGAACGCATTTCTATTGGCGCTGAACAAACCTATAGCCGTGATGTTCAAGATCTCGCCGACCTCCTTACCGGCCTGCATGGACTGGCACAAAAAGTCAGCACACGTCTACAACAATCGCAATGCCGTGGTCACAGTCTCTGCCTCAAAGTAAAGTACCACGACTTTCGTAGCTATACCCATCAACGTCATTGCAAGCAAGACCTGTGGCAGGAACAAGATATCTACCATCTTGCCTGTCAATTATTTCACGAATCGATTGATGATCAAAAAGCCGTTCGACTCCTCGGTTTACAAATCGGACAACTCGATCGCAGTGGCGCAGTCCAAGAATCAATCGCATTCCTCAGCAATTGACCAATGCAAGCCCGTGTTAGACTGACGGGACATGCTATTCACTCCACATCAACACCATCGTTACCAGCTCTGGAACGCGCGGCGCTGCGCCTTCGTCCTTGGCATCAGCATGTTCTTATTTTTTAGCGCCGTTTTTCTCTGCGCCATGAGCATCCAGGTACGCCCCAGTGCTGAAATTACCACGACTGCCAGTCAGCAAGGGATCCTCGTTACATTAGTCGATCCTATTCCAGCAGAAAAACATGATCTCAGCAGCGTTACACAGATGCGCATCATTAAACAGGATGGCAGCATTGATCTTTTATCCTTTCGCTGTGATAAACTTCCGCGGCATTACCCAGATCTTACCTTAACGCCTGAACAAAACGACTCAAAATCCAGCTTTGTTTTATTTCAAGCACGCTCGCTCTGGCAATTTATGTGGGAGCGTTGGTAATGGGGCAATTTCAATTCCTTAAACAACTGATGGGCATGCTCAGCAAACGCAAACGCGGCTTCGCCGGGATGTTTGCGTTAATTATTGCTAGCACCCTGCTTTTACTGACGCAACCCCTGCTCTTATCTTGGTTACTCGGTCAATTAGGTGGCGCTTTCTCCTCGCAAGAACAAGTTGCTCGAGAAGTATTATTGCAATCCATAGTATACTTTGTCGTGCTGATTTTAGCGGTACAATTTATTCAGGCCATAATCAGCTATGCGAGCGTCAAACTAAGTCGCGATATTGCCCTTGACGCTGCCAACACCATACGTCGCGACTTCTTTGCCCACCTACTACGTTTACCCTACAGCCATTATCTCAATCACAGCTCCGGGGGCCAGGCCAACACTTGGCTTAACGACGTCGAGGACATCGATTTATCCATCAATGGATTTTTTGAGCAAGGCGTTCGCTCTTTAATGATGATCCTGGTCTTTGCTATTGTGTTGACCATATGGAACCCAGTCATTGGCTTACTCGCCATAATCCTCATGCCGCTAACGGTACTTGCGCAACGAGCCCTGCGCTCAAAAGTCCGCGCCAGCAGTAAAGTGAAGGTCGATTTACGTGAAGGCATGATGGCTGACCTCTCCGAGGCCGTCGGTAATGCCAATATTTTAAAATCATTTAGCCTAGAACAAAATATCGAAGATCATATTTCCGAACAATCACGACGCTTCGCTGACAACGACATCTACCTCGAAACAACACAAAGTGCATTACGCTCTTCTGCTGCAATTATATTAACGTTTACCCAATACAGTTTTTTTGTTATCGGCGCGATTCAAGTGGTGCAGTATGGGTTAGCCTTTAATGAATTCATCGCACAGTATTCTATGCTGGTTCTGCTCACTGGACCAATGAATGAAATTCTTGATTACAGCAACAAGCTCAATCAAAGCCAAGCCAGCCTGCATCGCGTACGCAGCTTACTGGCCTTACCGCTTGAAGGCAGCAACGATGCACGGCCACTGGACCACATCCCTGATACAGCCAATGGCATTGCAGTCGACATACAAAATCTTCATTTTTCCTATCACGCGGACATGCCTATATTTCAAGGCCTCAACGCAACAATCCAAGCCGGTGAAACGGTCGCCATTGTCGGTCCGTCTGGCAGCGGCAAAACCACCTTATTTCACCTGCTCTTGGGTTTCTTTGATAGCTATGAAGGATCGCTTTTATTTAACAACGTCGACAGTCGCAAGGTCGGATTGCAGCACATTCGTCGCCATATAGGCATTGTGTTTCAAGAACAGATGTTGTTTAATTTGAGTGTGCGTGAGAACCTGCTGATTGGCGCGCTTGATAATCAGGCCGACGAAGCTGCCATTTGGGAGGCTCTTGAGCAAGCGCATGCGGCAGAATTTGTACGTGATCTCGAACAAGGCCTTGAGACCAATATCGGTAGCAATGGCGTCTCTTTATCCGGCGGCCAACGTCAGCGCCTTGCTATCGCACGCGCGATTCTCAAAAATCCGCCGCTTCTTTTACTCGACGAAGCAACGAGCGCGCTAGATTCGATTAGCGAACGACACATTCAAGCCGCCCTACAAGGCCTCTTCAAAAATAGAACCAGCATCATCATTGCCCACCGTCTCTCGACTATCACCCACGCCGATCGCATCTTGGTGCTCGGTGAAGGCCGTGTCATCGAACAGGGCACGCACAACGAATTAATTGAACGCTCTGATATGTACCGCGAACTATACGAGGCGCAGATCGAAGGCTTCTTACAGGCAGAGAATACATCAGCCGCTCGAGGAGAGCGCGATGAATGATCGTCGTGCCTTATTAAGCTATTTTGCCAAACGCCTTGCGCGCTTTCGCAGCTTTTTAATCCAGAGCTTCGTCATTATTTTATTAATGTCGATTGTGAACCTACCGTTACCCCTCTTAAATAAAGTAACCTTTGACTACCTCATCCCGAGCGGTGAATACATGCCGATCGTTTGGATTGGCCTACTCGCCTTTGCTGTTCGTGCGCTGGCCTCTGCATTTCAAGTCTTTCAAAACTACATTATTCGTCATGTCATCACTGGTCTCGGCCATCAATTACGTCAAAATATGATTCGCTCTCTGTTGCGTGCCCCCTATCAAGACTTTGTTGACGGGAAAATCATGCAGTACACGGGGCGCTTAACCGCAGATGTCGGTAAAATTGAAAACATCGTTTTTGATGGCATGCGCTTTGTTTTACGCCCCGTTGGTATGATCGCAGTTATGCTCGTCATCATGCTGATCAGCAGCCCACTGATTACGGTGCTGCTGTTTTTAACCGCGCCTATATGCATCTTTGCCGCACGTCGCTTAGAAGGCGGCCTCCGTCATTATGAAGAAATTGTCCTGCAAAAACGCCAACAGCTACAGGCCGATGTCAGCGAAACTCTCGACAATATCCGCGTGATCCGCAGCTTTAATAAAGAAGCACACTACCAAGACAGCATTGCCAGCTGCATCAACGAATTTAGTGACGCCTCGATCTCTTTAGCCGTTCGCCGTCAATTAATGCACAATATAGTGAGCATTATTTTATTGGTGCCATGGATTTGCCTTGTTTCCGTTGGCTCCTACATGATCCATCAAGGACAACTCAGCGTTGGTGATTTAATGCTGTTTGTAACCCTCGAAGGCCTCTTGCGTAGTCCATTAGGTCAACTTACCTACTACCTCTCGAAATTTAATGCTGACCTCGTTGCCCCCGTTCGTGTACGCGAAGTCAATGAACTGAGCCCCGAACCCAGTGGCTCTATTATGAAAGCACAAAATGACAGCAAACAGACCGAAGGTCGACTCTGCTTTGAGCGCTTACATTTTTCCTACCTCGACAATAAACCGATCATTAATGATTTCTCTTTAGACATTCCTGCAGGCAAACGCGTCGCTTTAGTAGGCACATCCGGTGCTGGCAAAAGCACGCTGATGAATTTGCTACTCGGATTTTATACCAGCAAGCAAGGTCGCATCACCCTCGATGGCTGCGCCATAGATGACTATAATAAACAATGGTACCGCCAACAGCTGGGCATGGTCTTCCAAGATAACCCGCTCTTTGATGGTAGCATTCGCAGCAACCTCGCTCTAGATGGTAACTTTGAAGAAGACGCACTGTGGACGGCCCTTGAACAGGCCCAGGCCGCCGATTTTATTCGCAGCCTACCACAGCAACTCGATACCCACATAGGCACTAAAGGCCTTAAATTATCAGGCGGTCAACGTCAACGCCTCGCCATAGCCCGCGTCATATTACGCAACCCCAAGGTCGTCTTACTTGATGAAGCCACCTCCAGCTTGGACAGCGCCACCGAATTACAGATTCAAAACGCCATGGATAATTTACTCAGCAATCGCACCAGCATCACCATCGCCCACCGCCTCAGCACCATCGTCGCCTCCGACATCATCTGCTACCTCGAACAGGGCCGCATTGTCGAACAAGGCAGCCACCAAGAGCTCCTACAGAAAAAAGGCTACTACTACACACTCTACCAAACCCAGGTCGAAGGACTGCTTTAAAGCGCACATGTAATAAATTGTTTGGTTCAACAAAAAACCCTCGTCATGCGACGAGGGTTTTGCATTACTGTTCAACAACTGACTACCGTGACATCGTATCAACCGTACTCACTGTTCTGGTTACCGTTACCCCATAAGGGCTAAAGGGTGGCTGCCCCGGCTTTTCAAACAGATCGCTATTCATTTTAAAATCTCGATTTGGTGGCGAGTAGTGATACGTACCTTTGACTGCCTCCTTAGTGTCACCAATGTTACTAAAGCTATAGCGACGTATATTCATACACACCAGACTACCTGTGATATGATGTGTAACTGAACTCCATTTTTCCAAATAGCGTAAGATATTATGTGACCCTCCTGAATAATGTGCCTTTGAATCTCCATCAATGTGCGTAGGTATATTATTAATAATCACCGACACAATCATATAGCAGTCAGTAGCGACACTCGGCTTAGACGAATAAGTCTCTGAGGAATCATCCCATTCATTGGACAATAAGTTTACAAAATCACCAAAAACCGCCGCTGGGGGATGTTTCATATTATCAAAATCACCGCCCTCTTTTTCCCAATCCGCATCTCCTCGGTCCAAGGTAGCCCCACCAACACCAGACGCATGCCTTGAATCAGAGTATTTCTTCGTGTTGAAATCACCCTCAATGTAAACGGTATTAGGAGAAACAAACGTCAGCCCCTTCTTACACATATAATCATCTGAGGGATCCGCAGGTGTACTTGCATCACCAACAAAATTAATGCCGTAATTCAAATCAGATCCATTGCGTAAGCGAATTGAGGACTGAAAGGTCATTGCAGGACCGGATCCAGTACGCCAATCAAACCCATTATGGTTTGCATTTTTCCAGACAGAGCTTGGCAGATCGGTCCATGGACGCTGCCCTGCTGGCGGCAATTCATAATTTGCATATGGCGTACGCTTCCAAAGAAGATGACACTGAGGGTGCCAAAGCGCTGTTTGCCATGGCGTATAATCATCACTGCGACGTGTACGATGCGCATATATAATACCACTAAACTCTTGATTTAACATTTTCCCAACAGGTGTCCCGCCATTAACTTCGTCATAGTCTATATTTTGTAAAAACTCTAAAACCTTCGCTACATTTAAAGTCAGCATGCTTACCCGGTATTCATTAGCCTTAAAATAATCATCACCACCTGATGCAGGCCACGTAGTAGTATCTTGATCCCAATATTGATACTGCATGAATGCACCTTCACGGCGATCAAGAAATTCGGATTCAGTTGCGATATAATCATCCATATCTGTAATGTTTGCAATATCATAATCAAAAAAGGTATCTGTAATATCGGTAGTGCCAAAATAAACGACATATTGTGATTTCATATAGTTAGCATATCCCTGAAATCCGCCTCCTGGACCAAAATCAAAGACCTTACCTCCGAAATTATAATTACCGCCTTTCGTCGTATCTGACTGATCATAAGTATAGCTTTTATCTACTCCATCAGCTTCGCCTTTGACAATGAATATCGTACCAGGGTCTGCACCCTTTTTATTGGTGCCCCAATCAGATATCAGCGTCCATTTACCACCCAAAGTAACCGTATACTCAGCATAGGCGCCCTGTGTTTTA
>CBDUFM010000143.1:0-6829 GCA_965366325.1 uncultured bacterium | reverse complement strand
CGCATAGGCTTGCAGGGTGTGGCTCTGCTTGGTGATATTATTTACTTTAGCCATCTGGGTAAGAACCAGATCATGATGTATGATACCAAGACGGATGAACTGGCCGGTGCCATTGATGTGACGGAGCCTGGTCGTTTAGCAGTTTGGAATAACCGTCTGTTTGCTGTAAGCGGTAAGGACATCGTTGAAGTTGACGGCAAACGCAAAAGTACCAAAAAAATGTTTACAGCTACTTTCCAGCCCACTGGATTGGCTGCCGATGATCGGGCCGTGTACCTTTTGGGTCACGAAGACAGTACCGTCAGATCTTTTGATTATACCGGTAAAAAGCTGCGCACGATTGGCAAGCCTGGCGGTTTTTATACCGGCAAGTGGCAGCCCGAGCGTTTAGTTAAACCATACGGTCTCATGATGTCTAGTGACAAGACGTTGTGGGTTGCCGAATGGCGCTGGAACCCCAAACGAATTACTCGCTGGGACACCCGCACTGGTAAGTTGATGTATGAAAAATATGGCCCACCAGCCTACGGCAGCCCAGGGGCAGGTTTCGACAAACGTGATAGCTCTCGTTGGATCGGTGCAGGGTGTTTGTGGAAGGTGGACATTGCTAAGAAAAAAGCTGAAATTCTCCATGTACTGATGGGTTCTTCAAAAGATGGTCGGGGACATCTCGGTCTTTTAGGCGGCGCGCGGGATTATCGATTTGTCTATGAACAAGGACGTACCTTCCTGATTGCATCAGGACAAACCTCAGTGATCTGCGAGCTCTTGTCAGACAATAGCGTCAAGGACTTGGCGTTTTTTACTTCGCCGAACATCTTCAGTTTTTCTACTGGCCGCAAGCACATGCCGGCATTCGAGGCGGCTTTGAAAAAGGCCTTCCCTGATAAGGACCTCGAAAAGCGCCTCCTTCATAATCAGAGCATGTTCATGGTGTGGGTCGATGGGAATGGTGATGGTAAAATCGATGAAGACGAGTTTCAGTTTACACCCTTTGATATGAGTGCGACTACGGGCTACTGGGGTTATGGAGCAAATGGCCTGAGCTTCCCGCTATGTCTGCGCAATAAAGAAGGCAAGGTTTCGATTATCTATCTCGACGGTTCACGTTTTAATGACTGTGGTGCACCTGCTTATGATTTGGCGGGGGCTTTGGCCGCGGCAAAACCGGCTGATAGTATTCCGATTCCTGGTCTGCGCATGCCGCCAAATGAAAACAGTTTTTCAGATGCACATGGCAATGTCATTATCAATGATTCACCGTATATGTTCAGCTTTAACAAAAGTGGTAAGCTTAACTGGACTTTTCCCAATGGTTGGTCTGGCGTGCATGGTTCACAAAAAGCACCGCTGCCTACTCCTGGTGAAATGCAGGGTGTGCTCTTTGCTATGGGTGTTGCCACGCTTGACGACAAGCGCGATGTGATGGCTTTGATGAATAACCATGGCCGCGTCTTTTTCATGACGACTGATGGCATGTATATTGATGAACTCTTCTCTGATGTACGTGCCTCCTATACGCGGGATGCGAACTACATTGGCGGCGAGCATTTCGGCGGCTTCTTCGATTATGATATTAAGAACAAACGTTGGTTGTTACAGGCCGGTAACAGCGGCTACCGCATTTATGACATCAAGGGCTTGGACAAGCTGAAGCAAAGCACAGGCGTTATTTCGGTGACGTCACAGCAATTGGATGCTGCGTCTCAATTAAATCCAGTCGACAATAGTGCGGGTGGACTCAAAGAAATGACCATTGCCCGCCGCAGTGCTTGGGATCTCAGTAAATTGCGTGGAGAGCCGGAAATTGCGAAATGGAAATCCACACAAGGTGATATCACGCTACGTACCTGTTATGATGAAAAGAATTTGTACATCGCTTTTAAAGTCCCCGATGCATCGCCATGGGTCAACAACGGTACGGATGTTACTAGTCTTTTCAAAACCGGCGACTGTGTGGACCTACAATTGGCCACCGATCTTTCGCCAGCCGGACAGAGCCCGGATCGTCGTAAAGCCGGAACAGGTGACTTACGCCTGATGATCGCTCCTTATAATGGAAAGAATGTGGCCGTGCGCTATCGCCACCGTTTGCCGAAGAAAGGGGATGACGCTAATTCTATGGAATTCACGAGCCCTTGGCGCAGTTATTCGGTCGATGATGTGCAAGTCCTCGACAATGTTTCCATCCAAGTAGACAAAAATAGTATTAATTACACCGTGTTTGCCGCGATTCCGCTTGCTACTCTGGATATTTCACCCACCAAGATTAAGGGCACCGTACGCGGTGACTTTGGTGTGATCTTTGGTGACAGCGAAGGAAAAGTAAACTTGGCTCGCATGTATTGGTCGAACAAGGCCACTGGTCTCGTCAACGATGTGCCGGGTGAAATGATGCCCGAACCGCATTACTGGGGACTCCTCAGCTTTGGAGATAAATAATGAAATTAACAGCATTACTTATGGCTTTGGCCCTGCCTGCTTCGTCGTGGGCCCTTGATCTCGCATTCGCTGGCTATCTTGGTAATTCCGGCAGCACAGAACGGCCGATTACCATCAGCGTTGATCCGTCAAAGCCGGTGTGGGAGTTTGCCCGTCATGTGACAGAGCGCGGTAATCCCTATGCGGATATTTGTATTGGGCCAGCCTATGATGAGAACGCGGGTCTGATTTACGCGACGGCGGGATTTAACACTATTAATGCCTATGCGCTCGACGGCCGTGTGGTGGCATCGTATAAATTACCGAAGCAATATAATTTGACTTTTTGGAATCGGCCACGCCTGATGCGAGCCGGTAAGTATATCCTGATTTACGGCGGTGACCGCAATGACAAACGTCTGTATAAATTGGCCTTTGGTGCCCCGGATGGTACGGTGGCGAGCGTGGTTGAAAGTGCAGGCAAGGAGAGCACTGGTATATCCATTTCAGCCAGAGACGGCAAGGCTCTTATCAAGAAAACCGACGGTAAGTTATATACCTTTGATCCTGAAACGGATGCTTTTGAACATTATGCGGACAAGGGTGACCTTGATATTGCTACTTACGATTGGACGCCAGATGGAAATATAGTCTATAAAACACCGCAGGGCTACGCCGGTTTTATTAGGGTTGCGGGCGGTAAAAGTACCGTCGAAACCACACAGAATAAAATAGGCGGTGACGGTTGGACTATCACTGATGGTTATCTGTGGTCCTGTGGTGGCGGTACGATTAACCGCTATGCTTTCCCATCGTTGGCGGTCGATCCAGGTGTGGTTTTCGGCGGTGCGTCTGGTTCCTTCCTCGGCTATGTGGTCATGAATCGTGAGATGGATGCTTCCTACGGTATAGTGAAGCTTAAAGACAACCTCTTCGCTTTAACATCAGGCCAATCACAAGTTATTCATTTGGCCGAATGGGATGAAACCAAGAAAAAATTCACCATGGTCCGACGTATCGGTGCGATACCTCGGGTGCGCAGCTTGTTCGTCGACTCAGCAGGAAATGTGTTGATAAATAAATTTGTGTGGAGTTGGGATGATGGATCGCTATCGCCGGTACGCGATAATTACGATAATGGTTACCTCTATGAGAGTGTTGACCGGGTGTTGAATTTTGGTTTGGCCTATGATCACAAAGATAAGCGCAGTGTATTTCTGAGTCGGGTTTCGACCCTCAAGCGTTGTCGTGACCAGAAACAGACTTGGAAAAAAGAATATGCGGTGCTTAAAAATCCAGTCGGTGCAGCTTCCTATCGCGATGGACGTGATACCTATGCTGTGCTTATCGATACTGCAGGCCGCGCGTTGAGTTATAAAGTTGGCAATGATGGCACGCTGCAAACAGAAAAAGAATTAAAAATGAAATTGAAGAGCAGTGGATCCGGATTTTCTGACCTAGCAACGGTCGACGACCAGAACATGTTGGCGATGATTGATGGCAGCTTGGTCACATTGCAGGTTAAAGGCGACAAACTGGAGGAACAGAGTCGGTGGCGGGATGACTTTGAGGCTGGTGCCATGCTCGATGTGGATGGTGACCGCGTTGTGATTACCGAGAAGGGTAAAAATTTGTTATCGATCTATTCCCTGAAGACTAAAAAACTGATCGCGAAGCAAGAGGTGCAGACCCCAACCAAGGTGAATATCAACGGCTCGCGCTTGGTTGTTTTTGAACAAGAGAAGCAGCGTGTCGTGAAGTATAACCTCGTCGATTAAACGATGCACTGTGCATTTCATGAACGATCTTCAATAAATGGGGCCCAGGATAATTATGATTTATTTGAGTGTAACGCGCATCTTAACACGCTTAGCGGCCCTTTTAATCATCATTGCAAGCCACGTCTATGCGGCGTCTGCTGCGCCATCTACGTACTGTCGTTTTGTGCCTGAGCGCTCAGATGATTTTGCGTGGGAAAACGACAAGGTCGCCTTTCGCGTTTATGGCCCCGCCTTAGCAAAAGGCAATGAGAACAATGGTATCGATTGTTGGTGCAAGCGAGTGTCTTATCCAATTGTTGATAAATGGTATCGTTTGAATCAGCAAGAAAAATTAAGTTATCATCAGGATCGTGGCGAAGGCAGTGATTTTTATCATGTCGGTAAATCACGCGGTTGTGGCAGTACGGCGATTTGGATTGATGGGAAGATGCATTTGCCGAATGTGTATAAAGCGTGGAAAGTTGTTAAGGTGACGCCTAGCGAATCTATCTTTACCTTGAGCTACGAATATGAAATCGCTGAGCGTAGGATTAAGGAAGAGAAAACTATTTCGATATCATTGGGTCAACGACTGTTTAAATCTGAGTCAGTTTTTACTGAGAAGGGTAAGCCTGTTGCGTTAGAGATAGCTATTGGGTTGACAACGCATGATCAACGCGGTCTTGCGACCTTGCAGCCTAAATTGGGTTGGATGTCGGTTTGGGAAGATCATCATGGTAAAAATGGTAAGCTAGGCACTGGTGTAGTAATGGACCCAAAATTCATTCAGAGTATGCAGGAAATAAAATCGAAGCAGCCTGATGAATCGCATGCTGTGTTACTGTGCCGTACAGATGCACAGGGTAAGACTGTACATTATGCTGGTTTTGGGTGGACTAAGGCTAAGGGCATTAAGACAAGTGAAGAGTGGCATGACTATTTAAAATCATTCATTAAATCCAGAGGGTTTCATTAATGTTTAAGTTATTGAGTGTATTGCTTAATTTTATAGTTATGAGTGCTGTATCTGCGGCTGGTTTTGAGGCAAAGACTTATGAAAAGGGTGGACATGTGCTGCCCTATGGCTGGTTGACTCCTGAAAACATGGATGCGTCCAAGCGGTATCCTTTGGTGATTTTCCTGCATGGTGCGGGGGAACGTGGTAACGACAATAAGGCGCAATTGCGCGATGCGATGAAGTTCCTGCATTCGCAGCGCGAATTTCCGTGTTATGTTGTAGCTCCACAGTGTTCTAAGGGAACCCGTTGGGTGGAAGTGCATTGGGGAGAGAAGGAGCCACATACTACGCCGAAAACGCCAAGTCGTTGCATGGGTTTACTCTTAGATTTATTGCCAGAGCTCATTGCAAACAACAAGGTTGATACATCACGGATCTATGTGGTGGGTTTATCTATGGGTGGTTTTGGGACCTGGGATTTAATGGTGCGCCGCCCTGATCTGATTGCTGCGGCTGTCCCGATTTGTGGTGGAGCAGATAATAGCAAGGCAAAAAGCATTGCGCATATACCAGTGTGGGTCTGGCACGGAGATAAGGATACGGCTGTTCATACGGTGCGCTCGCGCAGTATGGTTGCCGCACTTAAGCAGGTGGGTGCAGAGCCGATATATACTGAGTTACCGGGAGTCGGCCATTTTTCTTGGCGACCGGCATTTCAGAGCGTAGAGTTGCTACCCTGGATTTTTCAGCAGAAGAAAAAGAGGTAGTTTTTCGTGTTCAATTAGATTCAGAAAATAAAATAATAAGTAAACTAAATGATCTATCATGCACCATTTTATGGAGTATTTCTATGACTGGCCTACGTTTACTGAACTTTATACATATGCTGATTCCAGGCAGCGGCATTGTAACCGGTGTTTTGTTGTTCTGTATTTGCATAACGCAGGCGCAAGCGCAGGTACAATTTCCGCAGATTGATTCCTGTTATCCCTGGGATGCGATTTATGTGCCACCCGGGAGTGCCGCGGATATCGAAGCGGCCCTGAAAAAGAACAGAAAGGTGCGTCTGGGTAGCGGGCAGTATCACGGTGCGCTCACGCTCAGAACCGGTCAGCAGGTCTATGGTGTACCGGGGACGCGTATCCAACGGGTGAATGTAGCCCCGGGTACCTCAGGGGCAGTCTTGTGGAAGGCCTGTGAAGATATTTTTTTTACACCAGGGACAGCCGTGAGCCGAAACAATCTTTTTTATGGCGGCGGTAACAAGACTGCCAAAGGGGTGGCCCTAGATGGGAATGTGTTCATCGGCAATGGGGATCTTGATTTCGATGTCTCAGCAGGTGGCTATGTACGAAATTGTCGTTTCATCCGCACGGTGATGCAATCAACGCGTGATTTGCAATTTAAAGGCAATACACAAACGCCATCGTACAATAATGTATTTCTTTTTTTCAACCCGTTGTGCCCGAAGGGTCCACCGATGTATCTAGAGGGTTTGCAGGATGTGACCTTTGTAGGTGTTGATGCCGAGTTGTGGTTATCCAAGGGCGAGCGGGCTATGTACCATACAGGTAAAATGGGCACCTTGCGTATTTTTGCGGGACAAGGTGCTGAAAATACTCGGGCAGGAAATCGCGATGGACATAGCTACCAGCCAATGCCTATCCTTGATACGGCGGCGGAAGAAGTG
>CBDUFM010000142.1:0-6836 GCA_965366325.1 uncultured bacterium | reverse complement strand
GCGCTGTTGCTAGCCCTTGTCTAGGGCACGGTAAGCCATGGGGCTGTATCCGGTGACTTTTTTAAATAGACGCGAAAAATAAAATTGGTCTTCATAGCCATAATCAGCAGCGATGTCTGCGATACGTGCCGCTTCGTTATCTAGGTCCTGAGCCGCACGATTCATTTTCAGGGCAAGAAAATAACGATGCGGAGGACTGCCGTAGTGTTCTTGGAATTGTCGGCTGAAATGATGCTTGGATTTGCCGACGCATTCAGCCAATGCTTGTAAACTGAGCTCCGAATGAATATGTGCTTCCATGTAAGCAATAACAGCAGCAAAGGGATCCTGTTCGCGTTTTTCCTGCTCGGCTCCACGCGACAAAATCTGACGCAGTAGGGCACTTGCCCGACGAACCTGATGCAGGCTTATCGCGCCTTGATAGAGCTGCAGGCATTGCCGCCATAAAGCCGTATGCGCCTGTCCCAGTTGATGACGCCATTCCGCCTGCTCTTGGTTGAGGCACGCAAAGATCGCATCCACATCAGCACCGAGTAAGTGGCTCCAATAAATAGTCCATGGTTTTGCCCGATCCGACCCATAGGCATGTTGGGCATGAGCTGGTACGAGGAGCAAGTGACCGGCCTGTAATGGTATTTTTTGTCCATTCAAATCCTGTTCATACCAGCCACAGCCATCGATAACTGCTATCACTATGGCATCGTCTCTGCGCTCAGAGCGTCGAATGCTGTGCTCCGCATCTCGCTCAAAACAGCCAAACATACTTGGATAGAGGCTTTGACACAGGGGGTCCGCCTGGATCTGCTCGATCAATTCCAAGGGTAGGGCCAAACTTTGGCGTTTAACAGTCATCTAAAAACACTCGTTTCATAAGAGCAATATAGTCCATATATTTAACGCCTTGTCCATGGCAATCTTGCGTGGCCCTGTCTAGAATGAGCGCAGTAACAGCACACACATCACCAATATTTTAGAAAACAGGAATCCAACTCATGACCGCAACCAGCAATCTCAACAGTACCTGCACACCACTCAGCAGCAGCGATTTAGCATTTTATCAAGAAAACGGCTACCTTTTAGTCAAAAACTTTGTTGACCCTGCCTTGGTCAAACAGATTCGCGCAGAAGTTGATTCATTGCATGACATCCTAGCTGCTCGCAGTCACAGCGATGGCTATGGCATCACCTGGGAAGATCTCCCCGAAGGCGCCCCGAAACGCATTCGGCAATTGATGGGTAGTCAAAATGTGTCAGCTGGCATTCGCAGCGTCTGTGAATCAGAAAAACTACAGGCAGCAATCGAGCAGCTCATCGGCAAGCCAGCAGAATTATTCCATTCCAAATTAATGATGAAAGCAGCCGGGCTCGGTAGCTTCACCCCGTGGCACAGTGATTGGGGCTACTGGCAGGGGACCTTCACAGAACCCACACAGATGAATGCCTTTCTGGCGATTGATCCATCAACTATTGAAAATGGCTGCATCCGTTACGTACCAGGTAGTCACCGGAGCTATCAAGAACATGCGTTTTTTAGCGATGCCAGCGGATTTCAAATTGGGCTACCGGGTGACATCAATGCCTACCCAGCCGAGCCCGTCATTATGGAGCCCGGTGACATAGCCTTTCACGGTTCCATCACCATTCATGGCTCAGAGGCCAATACTTCATCGAGTGATCGTATCATGAACACTTTTGCTTTTGCCGCATGCCAAACCGTTCAAGACAACGAAAGCGCACAACGTGCATTTGCAGGTCAACGTATGCAACGTGAAGGAATAATTAAATTTACGTTATAGAGTAGCTTACCTAAGACAGGCGCGCAAATAACGCTGCATAACGTCCTCTTCTGCTGCGCGTACAGTTGCGCGCAGGGGACCAGCACCAATCTTAGTAATTGATTTAGCTGGTTCGCCAATTTTCAGGAACTCAGCTTCGTGTTCACTATTTGGTCTAAATACCCAAATGCGCCCTTCGCGCATATATGTATGGAAGCCATCAACACTCGCAGCCCATTTTAAAACCGTTGCCTTATCATCGCTGCGAATAGATGTATTGAGTGGTCCCTTGCCAATCAAGGTGATATTCTTGGCTATGTCGCCATGTTCGACCATACTCTGGTGGCTCTCACTTGATTTTTCCAGTATCCATAGGCGTTCATCTTTTACTTCAGTCCAAAACCCTTTTTTACTTGCAAGGTATTCGATATAGGTTTCTTTGCTATCGCTTCGCACGCTTATTCGTAGTGGACCCTTACCGACAAAGGTGGTACTGACTGCCGGCTCCCCTAACTCTAACAATTGCCTCAGGGACTCACTCCCATTTTTCAATATCCACAAACGATCATCAATAATTTTGCTGTAAAACCCGCCTTTACTGGCAAGGTATTCGATAACGGTTTCTTTGGTATCAGAGCGGATCGTCATGCCACCTGGACCCATACCGATTACAGTGGTGCTCTTAGCGGGTTCACCGTCTTCTTTATATTCTGTGAGTGCTTTGCTGTTTAAATGAAAGACCCAGAGCCGGCCCTCGACTTCTTCGACGTAAAATCCTGGTTTTACGTAGGGGTTTTGAGATTCATTTGAAACTATTTCGTGGCTATCCATTTCGCCAAGCACGGTGAGCACGGGTGAGCGTCCACAAGCGCTTAGGCTCATCGTGCCTAAGAGCATGCAGGACAGCGTGCAAGATGCTGTTTTATTGAGCGGGTGCTTGTCCAAAGCCTTTTTCATTCCTATCTCCAAGGCCATGGATTGTAGCATGAATTATGAATCCTTAACAAAATTAACGTGAAGTTTTAATGAGTCCCCAGAGAGGTCTGGTAGGAGAAATACACAAAGGTTGCCGTGCCCTGCTATGCAACCCATGCTAGTCATGTTATGAGAACTGACCCACTCAATTACATGTAATATACCAAAGCGCTATAAATCGTGCGCGGCGCCACACATTTCCTACATGCCCTGTGGCTATATTTTCAATTGAGAGTGACGATGCAACAACACTCAAAACTTGAAAAATGGGCCGACTATACATCAGCATAAATTGGCAAGTGGAGACATATGCCGCCATCATCAACACTAGATTTTGGCGGCATGTTTATAACAGAAGTATAGCTTATTTAACTGTAATCAACTCAACTTTGAAGATTAGGGTAGCCGCTGGAGGAATTGCTCCAGGCATGCCTTGGGGACCGTAGCCGAGATCGGATGGAATAGTCAGCTCGCAAATGCCGCCTTCTTTCATCAATTGCAGCCCTTCGGTCCAACCTGGGATCACACCATTAAGGGGGAAGCTGATAGTCTGGCCGCGTTTATACGAGCTATCAAAGACCGTACCGTCTATCAACCAGCCTTCGTAGTGAACTTCTACGGTATCGCTCGCACTTGGCTGTGCGCCGCTGCCTTCTTGAAGAACCTTATATTGTAGGCCTGAATCCGTGCTTTGTACGCCTTCGGCGCCTGCATTGTCTGTTAAGTATTGTTCGTCGGCGCTTGCCATATTATCTGTCCTTTGAGGGTGAAGGAGCACAATAATGATGGTGACAGGGAATCAATTGCTGTCGCGCCTGCGTATTGTTAGTGATTTGCTTCAGGATTTCAGAGCAGCGAGTCTAGTATCCGGCTCAGGGGGCCGTAGGGGCAAATAGGGAGCCATAGAAGCTAAGAAGCGAGGAATTGAAGAGGCGATAACAGCCAGGCATCTGTCATTCGTTGACAGCGCGCTGGTCTTGCATGCCTTTATAATGCCTGATTGGCTACATTCACTACATTCGCTACGTTGCCTACAGCTGCTTCCTTATTATTTGTGACTGAGACGCCACATGAGGATTCCACAAGCGAGTAGGGTCAGTAGGCCAATGGCAGGTCCTGCCAGAGTTTCCCACATTTTCTATCTCCCATTTCGTGTTGTTTTCACCTGTTACTATAGGGATATAGGCGCAGATATGCAAGAAATTAATCTATTTATTAGTGGCGGTGGCACTGCGTGTTTTACTGCAGTAATACTCTACCGTTTCAACCGGTAAAGAACGCCATAATAAAAATTGATGGCGCAAATCATTCAAAAAACGTCGATTATTACGTAACCACGCCGCCGGTGAACCGCCATTATGGGTCAAGTCGATGTGTATCTCCTTGATACCATCAATGTCTGAATCACGAGAGCGCAGCGTAAAGTACTGAGCAATACCCAAATCAAAGGGAGCGAGGGCAGTATGCGCCTTCAGCTGGTAATCAGTTTCCGAAATTGCCTCAATTGAAATATGTGACGCCGCAAACAGGCCTAAGGATGCATCGGCGTGGTTCTCGAAATGCTCTGCAATGAAACTGACAATGCCTAATAAGTTATGCTCAGAAATAGTAAACGGGAACAAGAATGACAGCGTTCCATCAACAGGCTCAGGCATTTTCCATTTGCGATTAATTCCGGGGTTAGCGGATTTCCCAGCCTTGATAGCTGGGTAGATAGTTGACAACAAAACAATCAACATCACCAGTAAGATGGTATAAATAGATGATAAACTCGAAAAGTTCATTTCTGGCGCTTCATAAATGCCCTGCTCCGATAACCAAGCGAGCGACGCCGCGACCACTTGGCTAATTAAATAACCGCCCATGCCACCAATAACCGCATACACAGAGGATTCAGCAAAAAACAGGGCGGCCACATTGGGCGGCGCTAGACCTAAGGCGCTAAACGTGAACATTTCTCGTTCACGGTCAACAATCGACCCCAATAAAGAACTGAAAATGATTAAACCACCAAGCAGTAGGGGGACCCAAATGTCGCCAAAGCCAGAACCGCTATAAGCCATCGTATAAAAATACTGCATATCACCAGCACTACTACGTACATAAATTGGATCAGGAAAGATCTGCGCCAAGGACTCGGCATGCTTATCAATTTCAACATCCTTTTTAGGATAGAGCGTCAACACATTGGAGACACCTTCTAATGCCATGACATCTTGGTAATGCCCAACAATGAGCGTGTCCGTATTCGCCCAGCGAAAGCTAGCAGCATCCAAATTATTCATCTGATCATTAAGCAGGGTAATACTAGGCCGACCACCGCTGAGTTCATCAATCGTTGCCAGATAATCTGGGGGGAGCACTTTTTTATTATCTATATAGCGGAGAGAACGTAATTGGTTGAGCGCAAACGCACCACCATAGACAAAGCGCCTACTAAACAAATGCAGTACATCACCCATTTGTAGGCCTAATGATGCAGCAGTGCTCTCAGATAAATAAATATGACCTTTTTTAATTCCATGCGGTAAAGCGGCACTCAGCAAGGCATCATGCTTCAATTCGTCCGGCTGCAGGCCCAGCATGGCGCGCCCCTGGAGACTTTTGCGTGATTCACCAGCTGAACTGCGCGTATCTGTGAGTAAGGGCAAGTAGGTATTATATGGGCCTAATCGCACAGTAGGATTATGAAAAAGCGCAGCGCGTTCATATATATCAAAGGAGTCCTGCTCCTGTTGCTTAACTGCCTCACGCAGACGATCCGGCATATGGAGCAGAGAATTACGGAATATCTCAATCTGTTCTTCACCAGCGCTATTGCCAAGATGTGTTTTCACAACCTCTTCTTGCGCATTAAACGAACCAAACACTAGGACAGTAAATGTTAATAATATTATGGTCAAAGAGGTGAGCGCGGTTTTCAATGGGCGATTACGCATGCTCGAAATACCGATAAGCACAGAGGCCATACCAACGCTTGAGTTCTTTTCCTGTGAATGGCTTTTGGAGGTAAGACCCTGCAGGGCCATTAATTCGTATTTAAACTTGCCCATAATAATATTAATCACCAAGCCACTCATGATCACAATAACAAATGCTAAGAAAATAACTGACGGTGTGGCAGAGATAGAAAACGCAGGGTGGACCATATACAACACAATGAAGCTAGCGAGGAAGAAACCCATAAAACCTAAGATCTGCTTTTGAATCGTCGGGAATCCACAGATCAAGCGCTCTAAGGCAAAGGCAAAGGGAATGCTGATAATTAAAAGGATAACAATCGCACTGGTTAAATCCTTTGGAACTTGTCGCAAAGGGCCATAGGCGCGCTTACTGAGACTGAGCCCATACAATTCATGGGCACGAGCCGCTGAGGCGTGATTGTGCTCGCGCGCCGCTTCCGCTGCGTTTAAATGGTGCTGCGCCAAAGTATGAACATTTTCCACAGCGTTAACGCTGATATTATTATCGCGCAGTGTGTTAAGGCGACGGGTGTTTATCATTTGATAATCACGACTAGATTGTTTCACGGCATTTAAATGACGTAGATCACTGTCGAGGGGCAGACCGGTTCCGTAATAATGATCTTTTGGATGTCCTGTTTCGTTTAACAGGAGCAATCCAGCTGTATCAGAAATTTTAAACTGCGCTTCACGATCGGTATAAAACACCCGCTCATCACGATCATGATCCTCATACGAAGTAACAAATTTATTATTACCATTGCCATTGTAATGATAAATATTTAGGACCAGATCGTAATTATCTGTAACAAAGGGCGTAAAGAAGCCACCGCCAAAGGCCGCAAAGACATTCACATCATAACCACCACGCAAATAGCCGATATGGCTTAAGGCCCCTGATGCATTAAAAATGGCTGCTGTTTTTGACCCCGAGACTGTGCTGCTGAGCATCGGCTCGAACACCGAGCCATCACCATTCACTCTGCACAAGGACTCCGTTATATAACCCACCAATGGCTTCATCGCGTTATAATCTGTAATTGCACATAGCGCTCCGATGGCAGGGCCCTCGATTTCATTGGTGCCCTTGGCGTACTGTCGAATCCGACTGCTGTGCAACAGA
>CBDUFM010000141.1:0-6845 GCA_965366325.1 uncultured bacterium | reverse complement strand
GCGATCGTTTACGGCCCAAGCACTCGCCTGTAATAATGCTGACAAGTTGCGTCGTCGTAGTTTGAGATAGGCAATGGTTGCTGTCGGAATCATGATTAAGAGCACTAGTACGGCGAGACCAAAGACTATTTTAAGCGGTTGTAACTCAGATAATTGCTTGGTGATAAATGCCAGTGAAGAACCGAGTGCCGCAAAGGCGACACTGCCACCCATTAAGGTACTACCAAATCCGGCTGTGGGCTTGGACCGGTTTATCGGCGACAACATCACCAACTTGTTGTTCAAATTTCTTGTCTACGGAAGAGGACCAGTTTTCAATCTTGCTGGAAAAAAAGGAGGCGATGCGAGAAAAAGGCTGGAATATCGCTTCGCGAATGGAGACCGGATTATCTATGATTTCTACGATGACAGCTTCGAGGCGTCGACCGTTGATATCATGAAATATGCCACGGCGTCCCACAAAAAGTCCAGCGCGTGTTCCGGCCGTTATCGGTACTGCGACTTCGAATTGTCGTGGAGGTTGGTCGCCACTGACGCTGATATAGCAGACGCACATGCCGGATTCTTTTGCCAGTGTAACATGTTGCTTACGGTCACTAACGTGGACGGCTAAATGATATTCGCGTCCAGCAATTAAGAGCATGCCTTGTTCGAACATGGCACGTTTAGTGTGGTCAAAGAGGTGGGGGAGGCTTATGAAATTATTGGCAAATTCCATTATCCAACGTTTACCAAGTATCAGTCGTTCTAAGTCGTCAATATGACTGAGGTCCTTAGCGAGTGCCGCATCAGCATCGCAGATTTGTTCTAGCACAGCAATTTGTTCGTCGTTTAATTGCTGGAGTCGTTCAACGCCAAGTGTATAGGCTTTGTTATCAGCGCATTTTTGTAACCATGCGAGATGCTTATCGACTTCGGTATTAACATTGTCCCAGTCAGACTGTTGTATGTCTTCTGTATTGGGGAAGAAAACCTCTTTAATAGTGAGCAGCGCTTTGCCTGTGTCGGTTGGGCGAATGGCTGACCAACGTAACTGTGTCCCTGCTTCAGCGATGAGTTGTGCCGCTAGGGCCTGATCAATGGCGGCACGATCACGAGCGGCACCGCTTTTGCCTTGTTGAGTGAGAAAGCTTTGAGCAAGTTCTGGGTTCACAGCACGTAAATGACCAAGCGCAAACCAATCGCTTACTTCTTGACGGATAGATTGAAATGTAGCGCAGTGTTTACTACTCTCATCGCCCCAGAATTGATAAGCTGGGGATTCACTGTGCAGTGTGAGGGCTTGATCGCGTAGTTTTTTAAATTCTTGCAGACAGGCTTTGTTTAAACCATCACGGCCATTGCGTTCTTTGACTAGCGTGACGCAACTAGCAATGTCGCTAGCTATTTTTTTACTCTCGTCATCGGCCATACAAGCGATGGTGATCACGCCGTCGCCATTATTACCAGCGTCTTTTAAAATAGCTTCACGTTGGCGTATTTGCTTTAAGGAAATAGAATCTTTCTGTTCAGCTTTAAGGTTTTCTAGAATAACTAGAGCGGCGTGTTTAAGGTAAGCACCGGCTTCTGTTAAATCATTTAAAACCAGAACGGTTTCTGTGCTGAAAAAATCCGCCTTGGCATCCAGTCGTTCAAGGCACCATTCAATATGCCGTTTAACTTCGTTGGTACCAATGCGACCATCTTTATCATCGTCAATTAATTCTAGGAAACGTTCATCGCAGTTGAGCCCCTTGACTGGGCAGGAGAGTACAGCCCAGTGTGCCTCTGGCAGGTGCCGGATATTTTTTAGGTCGCTTATGTCGTTAATGCGTAGTTGGCTGCTGCCGCCAAATCGGCGCATAACTAGTCGTGGGCTTTGCATTTAGGTAGAATAGTGAGCCTAAGCTGGGTGCAATCTGGTATACCTGCTGTGTACGCTGTCCCATATGTTTTCAGTGGTTTGCGCAGGCTAGGCCTGTGCCAGATAGATGTCTCGTAAACCTAAACGAGTCGCGATGTGTAAGTGGTGAAATAGCAAGGGGTTGTACGATCATCTGTCGTCAAGGTCTGTTATAAGGTAAAATAGTTTATGAAAATCTTACTCCAGTGCTTGTTCGTGCTGCTTCTGTTCCCGTGTCATGTGTCTGCGCAAGAGAAGCCTGTTCTACGCATAATGAATTGGAGCTACTACATTGCCGTGGATGACGATGCAGATGAGGAACTGGGTGAATGTGAGCGATCGCCGATCTTACAGCACTTTATGCGTGAACATAACTGCGTAATTGAATACCTCACGTATGAAAGTGAAGATGAGCTCAATCGCTACGTAGGTATGTTTCCCAATAAATTGGATGTTATCAATATTGATCATGCGGATGCTCTGGTGATGGGCAAAAGTGGCTATCTTGAAGTTTTAGATTTAGAAAGGGTGCCAAATAAAAAACACCTTGATCCATTTTACGTAGATTCGCTTACCCAAGAGAACCTTCAATATATTGCGCCTTACTTAGCAGGGACTATGGGTATTCTTTATCGCAAAGACGTAATAAAGGGGGAGCTGAACAGTTGGATGCATTTATTTGATCCCGATAAAGCGTTGTGGGGTAAATTAAATCTGATGAATGCACATGAGACGATGTTCACCTGTGCTTTAGCTGGTCTCGGTAAAGACTTGCGTTTACATACGGATCTTGACTTACGTTTAGCGGCCAAGCTTATTTACGATTTGCGGGTAAGCGGGAAATTAAAGCATATTAGTTCAGATATTGACGAGATTGTTGAGAAAATGACGAATGGTGAAATCTGTATCAGTCCCATGTATTCCGGTGATGCAATTAGTGCCGTAGACGAGGACGAATCGGGTAACTTAGCATTTGTGATTCCAGAAGCTGACGGCAGTAATTACTTGGATTGTTGGACAGTCGTGAAGGGGAGTCAACAGAAGGAACTCGCTCTGGCCTTTGTAAATTATATGTTGGATCCACCAGTGCATGCTGAGAATGCAGCCTATTTGGGTGGCGCCTGTCCAAATGTACCAGCATTGGCGTATATGCGTGAACATGACCCTGAAGCCGCTGCGGATAAGCGCGTTTATCCAGTGAGACCAAAAACCAGCGCATTAAGTTATTCATCCTTCTCTAAAACGGACATGTCACTTAATCTTTGGAAAAAAATAATTAAAGGCCGTTAATGAACATACGTAGTCGTTTGGTGGCCTATTTATTGCCACTTTTGGTTGTCGGTCCTTTGACCACCGTGTTGCTCAACATGTGGCTAGCAGGTGTTGTCTCTGATCAAGTTGAAGTATTGGAGGACGAATCACAGTATGTTATTGAAGACGCGCGTAGTCTGTCCGATGCAATTGGAAAAAAATTCAGAGAAGAATTATTGGCCTCTTATGAAGCCAATGCGAACTATATTAGATTACATGTTGATAAGGAAATACGATCACTAGAGCGCGTGATTGAAACGACGGCCTCATTACCCACTTTAGGTATGTGGTTTTCATTACGACAACAGGATGTTAATTTTCTGAGCCATACCCTGCGCGACCATTTTAGTGAGTTGCTGGAGGCGGGGGCGCTAAGCGAAGTCGCGATATTGGGTATAGATGGACAGGAGTATTTACGCGTTGCGAGCCAATATCTTCCACAAGGGGGCGATCCCATCTTGGACAGCGTGCCGCTGCGTAATATGCGAACTAATGAGGCAGAGAGCACGTGGTTTAAGGCTTTTGCCAAGAATGGCGGTAAAATGTTCGCCTATGCACATGTTGATGAGGACTATCCTGTGCACACGACCGTTGTCAGCATCTGTTGTCAATTGCGAACACGTAGTAATGTGATTGGTCACGATTTGGCTTCGGCTGACGGTATCTTGCGCATTAGTATTCCATTACATAAAATCATACACAGCTTAACCACTCCAGAAGATAAATCGGAAGAGCAAACGCGTCTACGTGTTGTCGATCTGGATAATGGCGAAATCTACTTTGACTCAATGGACGCAGCTTTGATTGGTCAGCAAGTCTCCAGTGAAGCTACCGTTGGAACGGTTATTGAGCGTCGCACTTCTATTTTAAATCTTCGTTTTGAAATGCATATTGATGACCAAGTTTTTGCGGTGGGGACCAGTCGTTCAGATGAATTGGCTCAGTCTATTGTGCAGCGTACCGATGCTGCCCATGGGATTGCGAATCAACTCCATGCAAAAATAAGTGAAAATAATGTCATCGTTTTATTTGTTAGTGTGCTCTTATCGCTCATGTTGACCGTTATTACGGTGGTCCTATCACGGACGCTTACAGGGCCTATAAAGCAATTAAACAAGGCTACGCGATTAATTACCATGGGAGATTTGCAGCATCGTATTGCTGTGACTGGTCGTGATGAAATTGCCGAATTGGCAGCCGATTTTGAGCTAATGCGCCAACGTGTATCCGATCAGATGCAAAAATTAACAGAAACTAACAATGACCTTGAAGCAGCGATGCGGATTAAGACGTCGTTTATGGCAAACATGAGTCATGAGATACGAACACCATTAAATGGCTTGTTGGGGATGGCCGACCTTTTGTATGATTCTGAACTCAATACGAATCAGCGCGAACAACTGGATATTATACGATCCAGCGGACAGGATCTTTTGTCTGTGATAAATGACATCTTGGATTATTCGAAAATAGAATCTGGGAATATGGATATTGAGCGGGTACCACTCAATGTGTGGGACCTGGCCGAGGATGTGGTGCGTTTATTTGTGAGTAAGGCACATAAAAAAGGTCTGGACTTTAACCTCTATATTGATCCACGCATTCAATATAAGGTGCTGGGCGATGCCCATCGCATTAAACAGGTCTTGTGCAATTTGGTGAGTAACGCAATTAAATTTACATCGAGCGGTATGGTCTTTTTGCGGGTTGATCGTGAAATGGCTACAGAAGAGAGCTGTGAATTGACGTTCTCGGTTATTGATACCGGGATTGGTATAAAAAAGGAATCACAAAATAGAATTTTTGAATCATTTAACCAGGCAGACCTGTCAACGACACGACGCTTTGGTGGCACAGGTCTCGGTTTGGCCATTAGTAAACGTTTAACCAGTCTCATGGGTGGCACGCTTAAGATGGATGGCGAGTATGGCAAGGGGAGTACCTTTCAATTTACGCTGCCCTTTGTCCGAGACATAGAATTAAGGCATATTTCATCCGACCCTGGTTTTCACGGCAAGCATATACTCTGTCTGCATTTGGATCCACTGTCTAATAAGGTTATTGACTTATATGCGAGGTCTTTTGGCTTGCAGTGTCATTGCTGTGTTGATGAGGCTGAGCTGCGTGAAAAAATTGAAGCATTAAAACAACAGCAAGAAACTGTTTGTGCGATTCTTATTGACCTACAAGTGAATACACAAGAGGGTATCCGTGCACTGTTTTCTCAATGGTCGGCGCATAATTGCATTGGGGTCGATAACTTTGAGCGCATCAATAATGAATATTTGAAAGAGCTTTCTATTAAACGGGTGGTGTCGAAGCCGATACGCTATAAAAAGCTAAAAAGTGCCTTGTCACCTGTAACCAGGCCAGAAACGTCCTTGTATCAATCAAGTGGCGCACATCAAATATTAAGTGCGTTTCCTGATAAGCGAATTTTGTTGGCTGAGGATAATCTTATTAACCGTAAGGTGGTCTGTGGTTATTTGAAACCAATGGAGCTTGAGGTGGATGTGGCAGAGACCGGGACCATGGCGGTACGATTATTTGATGAGGGCCAGTATGATCTCATTTTAATGGATTGTCATATGCCAGATATGGATGGTTATGAGGCAACTCGTTGTATTCGTAATTTGGAACAGGAACACGGTACGCATATTCCGATTATTGCCCTAACTGCTAATGCAATGGCTGGGGATCGAGAGAAATGCCTATCTGTGGGCATGGATGATTATCTGAGTAAGCCGCTCAAGGCAGAGTTACTACGTGCCATGTTGGATAAATGGTTTAGCACTATCGAATCATAGGTGCTTGTAGTTGTAGGAACATTGCTTAACCCCCATTGCTTGTATTGTGCGAATTGCAAACAACATGCCGCAAACAGCATAATCGATTTTAAGGGTTCTTGGCTATGCCTGCAGCGACAACAGTAACAAAAGATTTAATAGATTATGTTGAAATCCGTCAAGGTACGGCATCAACGTACGAGTTTAGCAACGGGAATACACTGCCATTAATTGGTGCGCCATTTGCCATGTGTAATTGGGCACCGCAGACAGCAAGTGGTAAGTGGTATTATCACCCCGCGCATCGTCGCTTACAGGGCATACGTGCAACCAGACAGCCTAGCCCATGGATTGGGGATTATGGACACTTTGTCTGTTTGCCGCAGACTGGTAAGCGACATCTCAGCGAGACTGCACGGGCATCCGCCTTTCGGCCTGAAGATGTGCAGTGTGCACCGGATTTTTATCTGGTTCGCTTGTTGCGCGACCGTTGTAATTTATCATTAACGGCAACAGAACGTTGTAGTATTATCCGTGCTGAATTTGATGCGGAAACAGAAAGTAAGCGTTATATCTTTGATGTTTCTAGCGGTGTCAGCGAGTGGGTGATTGACCCTGCTCAACAATGCCTGCGTGGCGTGATTCGTGCCCACAACGGCGGTGTGCCGGATAATTTTGCCTGTTATGTTTATATATCTTTTGCGGCCTCTTTGCAGGAATCCGAATGCGGATTTTTTTCTGCGTCAGATGATTTTCAGGCTGGCCTAGAGGCTGCAGGTGATGCCATGGGTTGTTGCTTAGCATTTACAAATGATCAAGAAACCATTGAGCTGCGTATTGGTACCTCTTTTTTGTCACAGGAACAG